>JAISDD010000107.1 GCA_031265005.1 Syntrophomonadaceae bacterium
GCTTTCGTATCGTTTCAGACAAATACCGAAATCGTCGTAAGCGTTTTGGTCTTCGCTTCAACCTTATCGCCGCCATTACCAACATGAATCTACTCTCTTGAGGTTCGGAAAGAGGTCTAATGACTATATGTAGACATTTGGCAGTTTTTGACAGGATATAAATTTTGTGATTACAGGCTTTGTCACATCTTAAAACTCCTTTTGAATTGGCAAGGTTTTTTTATATTACCTCCCGATAAAACAGCTTTTAACCGTTCGCAGGACGCATTTTGATAATTTTCGCGCAATTGATAAAAAGTCCTTGACAAGCGGCGGGAGCGATGGTTTTAAAACTGCAACACTTCTCAAAGTACCTCATCAAAATCAACGATCTCGAATACAAAGTTGTCGGCGGATGGCATAACGGCAGCCTTGACTATGCGGCTCATCGCGGCTTGCTTGACCAATTCATATTTGAAGGCAAATTTAACGCCATCCAAAAATCAGTATAATCGAACTATTTCATCTATGCCCCGTTTTCCGCTTTTGTACGCAATATCTTCTCCCTGTCAAAATATCATTATTGTTCACCGGCTATAAATTAATTATTTCTCGCTAGTAAGGCATAGTTTAATAAATCTAATTTTTTTGGCTAGACTATTAAAAAGAAGTAACCAGGTAAAAAGGAGATAAAAACAATGATAATTTAATCAAAACACCCAAATTGATATTTGTGTTTTTTATTTAATAGTTTAAAATAAAAGTCAAATAAGGTCAAAGGTGATATTGTGAAGAAAAGTTTAGCCGATAAAATTGAAGAATATATAAAAGTATTAATTGATAAGAGTGGAGCAGGGGAGATTATTATCCAAAGAATTGAACTGGCGGAAACTTTCTGTTGTGTGCCTTCCCAAGTTTCTTACGTCATAAGTACCCGTTTTACCGCTAACCCCGGTTATAAAACGGAAAGCAGAAAAGGCGGCAATGGTTATGTCCGCATAATCAGGCGGGAAGAGAGAACAAAAGATGATGTCTACTGTAAACAGGAAATAGAAGCTTATTTGAACAATTTGCTGGAATTAGATATTTTAAAAGAAGATGAATATCAATCTTTTAAGTTTCTGATAGACCGAGGGACCCCGCCGAATTTGAAGATAGACGAACCCCATTCCAAATGGGGGGACCTCTATAAAATGATAGCTTTATTTGCTGAACGCGCTAAAAGTTAGAAACGCGATAAGGAGGGATATAAATGTATTGTGATGAATGTAAACAAAAATTGGCTTCCGTTCATTTAACTCAAATGTTTCAAGGCCAAAAAATTGAAATGCATCTATGTGAAACATGCGCCGCAAAAAAAGGAGCCTTGCTGATTTTTGACCAGGATAATAATTTTACCATTCCGCAGCTTTTAGGATCATTCTTAGGTAATCCTTATGATTTTCAAGAGCTGCAGCCGATAAATAATCAAACAGTGTGCCCGAATTGCGGAATGAGCATTATTAATATAACCCAAACAGGCAAAATAGGGTGTTCAGAATGTTATTCCACTTTTGACCGGGAACTGGAGCCAACTTTCAGAAGAATAAGCGGCAACACCGAACACGTCGGTAAAATACCCAATCGGAGCGGTGAAAATATTTTACTGCAAAGGAAAATAGATGAATTAAAAAACCGGCTCCAGCAAGCGGTATCTAATGAACAATATGAACAGGCTGTGGAGATAAGAGACGCTATCAAAACATTTGAAAAAGAGCTGTAATCTTGGAAAGGAGGCGGAACATGATTCTTGAAAAAATATTAACTGAAAACGACGTGTTTTGGATGCATGCAGAGCAGGGCCCTGAAGCCGACATCGTTATCAGCAGCAGAGTGCGTCTGGCCCGGAATTTAAAAAAAGTTCCTTTTCCGCATTTGTTGAATAAAGATAACGGCGTTCAGTGTTTTGATAAGATTAAAACTGCTTGGAAACAGATCAACACGCTGGAAGGTTATAATTTTGACTTGAAAACTTTGGACGAACTATCTTATTTGGATAAACAAATATTAGTGGAAAAACATCTGATCAGCCCTAATCATGGAAAAGTCGGCTCGCATTATCAAGGGGTAGTACTCAACAGCAACGGCTCTATTTGCGTAATGATTAATGAGGAAGATCACATGCGCACTCAATGTTTTTTGCCCGGCCTGCAAGTGGATAAATGTTATGAGCAAGCCGAAAAAATAGATGATAAAACAGAAGAATACCTTGATATTGCTTTTGATTCTCGCCGCGGATATTTGACCTCATGTCCTACTAACGTGGGCACTGGGTTAAGAGCCTCAGTTATGCTGCATTTACCGGCTATTGTTATGAGCGGGCAGATTAAAGGAATTTTTCAGAATTTAGGGCAGATAGGAATGACCGTACGCGGTTTATATGGAGAAGGTACTGAAGCTATGGGCAATTTCTTCCAACTATCTAACCAAATTACTATCGGGCAGAGTGAGAGAGATATTAACAATAAATTGACTATTATATCCAGGCGTCTTATAGAACAAGAACGTCTGAGCCGAGAAAAGATTTTAAAGGATATGCCTTATCAATTGGAAGATACTATCGGACGCGCCTATGGTATCCTAACGAACGCCCGTATTATAAATTCCAATGAAGCCCTGATTATGTTATCCAGTTTGAGACTAGGGGTCGATTTGGGAATAATAAAGGGCATTAAGCCGTTTACTTTAAATGAACTTATGGTCGCTATAAGGCCTGCTCATTTGCAAAAAAAGGCCGGCCGGGAAATGACGCCGTTACAACGCGATGAATATAGAGCAATAATTATAAAAGAACAATTGCAGCGAAAAATATCGGATGACCAAGAATAATAATGGTTTTACAGGAGGTATATATAATGTTTAGACGATTTACACAACGTGCCAGAAACGCGGTTATCTATGCTCAGGAAGAAGCCCGTCAGCTAAATCATGCAGCTATCGGAACCGAGCATATATTGATGGGTTTACTAAAAGAAGGCGAAGGTATAGGAGCAAAGGCCTTGATCCAAATGGGGCTTGATTTGAATAAAGTACGCGAAGAAGTAACTAAGGTCATTGGCTATAATACTACTGCCGCCGAACTTTCGGCTGGAGATTTGCCTATTACCCCGCGTACTAAAAAAATATTCAACTTGTCCTTTGATGAAGCGCGTCTTCAGGGAGTTAACTATGTCGGAACCGAGCATTTGCTGCTGGCTCTTCTGAGAGAAGAAGAAGGAGTAGCCGGGCAAGTATTGATTTCTATGGGTTTAAGGCTTGATGAAGTGCGTGAACATGTTATGGATTTACTGGGCGGAAGCGAAGGGAACAATAATAACTCGAATTTTAATGATATTCCTGGTAATCAAGGAGCGACCCCAGCCGCTAAACGCAAAAACAAAAGTAAAACTCCTACTTTGGACAATTTCAGCCGGGACTTAACTATAGATGCCACAGAGGGGAAATTAGACCCTGTTATTGGCAGAGAAAAAGAAATCGAGCGAGTTATCCAAGTATTATCACGCAGAACCAAGAACAACCCTGTTTTGATTGGAGATCCTGGAGTTGGAAAAACAGCGGTAGTGGAAGGTTTAGCGCAAAGAATAATCGAAAACCAAGTACCGGAGATTTTAAGCAGGAAAAGAGTTGTGGCCTTAGATTTATCCTCTATGATCGCGGGTACTAAATACAGAGGAGAGTTTGAAGAAAGGCTGACCAAAATCATCAATGAAATCAGAGCTTCCCGGGATGTGATAATATTTAT
>JAISDD010000163.1 GCA_031265005.1 Syntrophomonadaceae bacterium
CAGAAACGTGAGGAAGGAACACGCAAGAGCTATCAGGAAAGAACTACGCACGTCGAACCTCTTCCCGAAAATAAACCGCAGGATAAGCGCGGGGAGAACGCCTACGAAAGCCCACAAAAAGATCAAGATGTTACCTGCCTTTCTGCTGTTGTCTAATTTTGATGTTTATCATCTTTTTCATTTACGTGGTGCGCACTTCCAAAGCGCCATCGGGTGATTACGAAGGCGCTCCAGAGTCTCCCCATCAAAAAGTAATCCCGGACAGTATTCTCTTTTTCGAAACGCGGACAGAAATTTTCTTTCATTATCAGTCAAAATGAGAAGCTCAGACAGGTATTTTCTTACTCGTTCTTTCGCGTCGGTAAGATTGAATCGTTCTTTTTTGCGAAGCACGGGTGCGAGGGCTGTTTTTATCTCATGTTCAGCAATGGAATCTACTTTTCCAAGGTCAATTTCTTCTGGAGCGCTGTCAGTGCCCACAGCAACATAGAATACAATACATTTGCGAAGCAGTTCTTCCTGTACCGTGTCGAATAGATTATGACAGATCATGTTGTAAACGTCATATAAGTCTCGCGCAGCCGCTCGCGTCAGCAATGCGACAATTTTAGCTCCGAATATTTCAATGGAGTTTAACGAGAGTACCGTAGCGGAAGCGAAAACACCGAGTGTTTCGATTGCCCGCCGCGTCAATGGCAAGACATGACTTCGGAGCGAGTAGTTAATCTCTATTTTTATGTTATCCTTCACTCCGCCAGTGTTCAGGTAGTGATACACGAATGAATCCAGCGTGTGATATTGGCGTGATTTTGTCGAGTTCAGCACATAACCGTTCCCGCTCATAAAGCGTTCCATCGTATCGCATATGATTTTTCGTGCGTCCAACATTTCTTTAAGTGGTAAGTTTTCAGTAAAATCAAGATCAATATCCACGGATAACCGAGGTAATTTGAAAATCGTAAGGTTGATCGCCGTGCCTCCTTTCAGCGCCAAGTTTTTTGACAGCAGGGGAACGTTCTCAAAAAAGCGCAAAATATCGACCAAACGATATACTTTTTCGAAAGGATCGCGTATGAACCCGAGTTCTGCCGCCTGTTTCCCAATTATCTGCCTACTTAAATCACTCAACGTAGGCCCCCCCTTTCCGTGTTACAGACAGTAAATTCTTCGGAACATACAGCTTCCAATTTTTACTCAATATATGAGATTCCTGTTGTAGCTTCTGGTAAAAGTACCGTTTGCCTTTCGGTATGCGGCTTTGACAAGCCGTAAAGAACGATTCAGGCAGTTGCAGTGACTTTTTATAGTATTCGAGAATATATCCAGCTTTCTGATATAAAAACCCTTTGTTGTAAGCGGTCAGGTACGCCATCAATTTGAGATGATCCACGAATGGTGTTAGATCAAGGCAGCGCAGCAATTCTTCAAGCCCGCCAATTTGTTCAAAATCGTTTATAGCGTCTATCACTGTACGTTCCACGTCTGTAACTCTGACGCCATCTTTATGGGTTTCTACGCCGGCGTCAAAGGGCGGCGAGACATGCCGATAGGTTACTCCGTCGTACTCAAACGTTCGAAAACGCGCTTTTGAGGCGACATAAACTTCATAATATACCTGATTGGCAAAACCATAATATTCAAATGCGGAATGGCAGGTGATATACGCGCCGACAGCTATATGAGACGCTATAGCGTAGCGGCTCATAATAGGTTGTTTCGTTTCAAGGCTCATTGCCACGAACAGATCACGCTTGACGCTCTGTATCAAGCCTTTCTTTTTGTAAGACTGAATGATAGAATGAGCCGTTTCTTTGTTTCCGGTAATTTTTTCGACGTCGTCCTGCGAAAAACAGCCTAAATCTATAAACCGCTCGTAATGCTTCATGGTTCCACCTCTTCATTTCAATTTTATCACAATAAGGTTGATATAATACCCGTTTTGTGACAGAGCATGAACAAAATGGTAAGTTAAAAAAGGAGAAACACAAAAGTGAAGCCGCCGTTATCGTGAAGACAACGGCGGCGGAATGGAATACCTCGTTTGGATTGGCTTCAATACCAAATGGCTTCACGCGGGATTTTCCCGAAAATGTAAAGCAGCATTAGCCTTCTCAGGACTATTCCTGTGGTGGAGCCCCAATCTTCGGCAAGCTGCGCGAAGGCAGAGGACAGTTCCGGGTTCAATTGGGTACGTATGAATTTCCTATCGTCTTCGCCCGGCCCGTCCGCCCCGGATAGTTCGTTAGATTGCTTGAACAGCTCCATCCAATCTATCTTGCCGTCCAGGATATAACGAACCAGGCGGCGCATAACCGTGTAGTACGGAACATCCAAATCGCGGGCCGTCTCCACGAGAAGCCCTTTTTCTTTGCCGCTTACGGTCGTCGTTACGGCGCACGGATTTTCTTTGGCTTTGACGCTCATCGTATCTTCACCTCCTTCATGAATGGATTTTGTCTTCTACCAACCTGGCAGCGCGGCCAAATAGCGGACGACGCAGATGACGAGTCCCGCCATTCCAATCATCACCGCAATTATCCCTACCATAAACGACCGCGGCCTTTCCCTCCTGTTGCTGCGCGCGTTTGCTTCAAGCTG
>JAISDD010000167.1 GCA_031265005.1 Syntrophomonadaceae bacterium
AGGAATGAAAGCCGTATCTTATCATCGACTCTTATAAAAGAGGCGGAGGAACACGCATGGCGGAGATGGACTGGTGAAAGGCTGTATACCTATGTTAATCCAAAGAAAATCAGATCATCGAACCCCGGATATTGTTTCAAAATAGCGGGGTGGACGCATTGCGGGTTTACTAAGGGCGCGTTGGTAATCCTTGAAAAAAAATATAAGGACAGAAAATGAAAGCGGCAATAACGTTTGTTGACGGCAGAGAAATGGTACAGGATTCGGTAATTGTTTTATAAATACCGATCTCGAATTAAATACATGGAGAAATTTGCAGGCAATAGAGGGGGCGTTTATGCGGAAGAATGAATTTGATAATGTCATTATTTTGCATTTCAAAAATCTTTTTGATAATGAGGCGTTATAAATAATGGAAAACAAAATTAAACTAAGCGACCTTATAATTAACTTAAAAATTATAAACACGCTAAGAGAAAAGTTGCTAAATACGGTATGTAACGGACAATACGATTGCGGCAATTGCAAGTTTGACGAGCCTATTTGCTTACAGGCTGATGTCATAAAAACCAATATTGAACGGCTTATAAATGAAGAGGGTACTAAATGAATAATGAAGACCAGAAAAAACCCGCGGAAGTGAAGGTTGACGCGGAAGAGTGGGCTAAATACAGAGTGGATAAAATGCGGTTTTTGGATAAAGCGAAGAAAGACACAATCATTTATAACGACCATATAACTATCTCAAATATCCCCGCCAAAGCATATGAATATATCGTCAACGGGAAATCCGCTATCGAATGGATAATGGATCGTTATGCCGTAAGAACCCACAAGGAAAGCGGCATAAAGAACGACCCCAACGATTGGGCCAAGGAACATGGCAACCCACGATATATATTGGACTTACTTTTATCGGTGATAACGGTAAGCGTAAAGACGATGGAGATAGTGGAAGGGTTGCCGAAGGTAGATTGGTATGAGCTGGCGGAAAGAGAAAGTATGTTAAAAAAATGAATAAAAATAATTTCTTTGTCAAGTTCGCGTTTTTATATAAACACGCGATTTTAATAACTATAGAAGATATAAAAACCCTGTGTGAAGTTTTTTTACAAATAATTAAATCTCTATTTAATTTTACGGTTAATTGTTTGTTCGGTGTATTTATTCCGGTTTTTGAAATTATTATAGCCATGAAAATCGAGTATCTGGACGAAGAAGCCGCGAGAGGGGAAGGGTATTATTTAAAACAAGGAAAGAAAAAGGAATTAAAAAATGAAAGCAAGAATAACATTTCAAGGAGTAAATAAATGGCAAAGCGTAAATCAATAAAACGGGAAATATCCGAGTTTTGCGCAAGGCGAACACGCGAAAGGAAACGTGAGTGGTTTGACAGAGTTTGCCAGAAGAGAAGCGCCCGGGAATATTCGCGATGACTTCAACCATCTCCGGGAATTTTGAGAGATGACGGGAAAGGAAAGGTGATTGAACGCATTATGAGAAATCCGGCAAATGTTGGAAGTTGGAACAGCGGCAGCCAGAATAGCGGCAAGCGGAACAGCGGGGAGCGGAACAGCGGCAGTTGGAACAGCGGAGACCGGAACAAAGGCAACGGTAATAGCGGAGACAGTAACAGCGGAAACTGGAATAGCGGCAACGGTAATAGCGGAGACTGGAATAGCGGCAGCCGGAATAGCGGCTACGGGAACACCGGCAATGGGAACAGCGGCTACCGGAACAGCGGAGAATTTAACTCATGCGATAATTCGGCGGGTATTTTCATGAGCCGCCGAATATCGTATGAGGCGTTTAACAAATCCCTGACAAAAGAAGAGTTTGAGCGGCTTATATTTTCAGAGGGCTATAAAATTTGCCGTGATTTTAGTTTGGTCAAATTCCGCGTCAGGACAAAGCCGGGTAAATTTGGAAACTTCCGGCACATGGGTTACAAAGCGTCATGGAAAATATTTTGGAATAATCTTTCTTTCCGTAAACGGCTGGCCGTCCGTCGGATGCCGTTTTTGGACGAGGAAGTTTTCTATAAAATCACCGGCATAAGGTTAAATACCGGAACGCTAAAAAATAACAAAAAGGAACAGGATGTATCAAAATGAAGCGCGGGAATTCCAATTATAGAGGAGAGACCTATGACTGTAGTAAAAATAGTTGAAAAATACATAATTGAAAACGGCTTTGACGGGCTTGTTAATAAGGATATGGGCTGCGGCTGTCCAGCCGGCAGTTTAATTTGCCCTCTTGACGACTGCGAGAGCGCGTATGCCTACATATTTAACAAAAAGGGTTGTGAAAGCTGCGAAGTTGAATGCCCGCTCGACATGAACGTTACGGATGACATTTATATTTACGATAGCCGCGATTTACCCGTCAAATGCCGAAAAAAGTAACGGTTACACCGCCGCGTCCTCGTCAAACACAACATAATCGTGAGTAATTCCGTTTTTGTCCGTCCAATCGCAATAACCTGAAAAATCATTTATACGCTTGTCTGACATCAGATACATGCCGGCAAGCACAGTGCGAAACTCGCTGCCGTGCCACGCGCGCTCTTTCATAAGCGGGTCGTCATAACTGCCGGCGGCCCAAAAGTTTTTGTAATAAGGTAAAACATACTTTCTAACAGCGTCCTTCACAGCCCACCAATAGACGCCGAATTCCTTGTGCCATCTCCTGTCATTTTCGAGCATTTTGCAAACATTACGCGATTGAATCATAGCGTAATCCGCTTTTGGCATCTCGATTCTTTTTTCCAAGCCCGAAACAAAATCATCTGTAAAATGCATAAAACGCCTCCGTAAGCTGTCTTTTAGGCGGTCTGGCGCCTCATTTCATTCTACTAACCCTGTTGTATTAAATCAAGAAAAATAAAAAATCCGCCTTGTAACTTACTGGTAATTTTGCCGGCGCGGTCTCTATCTCTGATAAAGTAAACGGTATACCGGACACGGGCGCGGGCTTGTAAGGGGGCATGGGGGAAGCCC
>JAISDD010000175.1 GCA_031265005.1 Syntrophomonadaceae bacterium
ACGATGTTTTCAGTGTACAGATGCATACTGTCTTGTGCGTTCCATTCGATTCCCCATGTTACTCCTGTAGGCGCATAGAATTTTTCATAGGTTCGAGGATCCAAGGTAGCGTCCACGGCAACCCATTCGTCGCTCAAATCAACCAATGTGAAGCAATGCTTTTCGGTATCATGCAGCGTTTCATATCCTTCACCCAACGCCGGCTTCATAAATTCCTTTTTGACCAAATTATATCCCATTCGGGCCGGTATACCGTTGCAGCGCAGAAGCGCGGTAAGCAACAAGGCTTTATTCCAGCATGCCCCGTAACCCTTGGTCAAAGTTTCCGATGCTTTTACCTTTACCAGATCACATCCGAAGCGGACATTGTTTCGTACATATTTAAATGTCGCCTCTGTTATTTTCCGCCGGTCGGTGTCTTCTCCCGCAATTTTCTTCGCGATCTCCTCAATGGCCGGATGGCTGAAATCACAATAGAACGTTTCCTGCAAATCTGACATTTTTATAAACCCCCTTAAGCTTTTTTCCATTATGCCTGTTTGTCCGCGAACATCGCCAGCATGGTCAATACAGCTGTACTTTTTCTTCTCATAATTTGTTCCCACTCCTTTTTCCGTTTTTTTATACGCACTTGTTTGAAAATTCAAACAAAGTAAGTAACCTCATTAATCCTTCCACTGGTTTAACGAAACGGTTTGCGAAAAAGTATGCTTTTCCGCGGAGACAGAAAACGCGAAAATATGATAAAAATTTATCTATTTACAGCACAAATAAGTATACCTATTCGCGGAGCAAAAAAGTATACTTATTGGCACAATTTTTTAGATTTTTTCCCATTATACACGCCTGCAGCCTGCCAGTCAATGTTTTTCGGAAATGTTCAGCTTTTTATTTTCATAACCTTTGCCAGCACTTGCTGACGAGCGTAGTTTTCTATTTTGTCCGTCAAACATCCGCTGTCTATGTTTATACCTTTACGGGCCATCATTACTCGAATAAAAAAATCGGCTACAGCTGGGTTTTTCGGCAATAGAGGCCCATGTAAATAGGTTCCTATTAAATTATTAAATATTATTCCTTCTGTGTGATCCTTGCCATTGTTGCCATGCCCTTTTATTACTTTCCCCCAAGGCCGCAAAGTTGTGTCATTAAAATAAGTATAGCCGCCATGATTTTCGAAACCTATGACTTGGTATGTTTCGTTATTATTTTTAACTTCCACGACTATATTTCCAATCAGCCTTTTCGGGCCTCCTTCGCTAAAAAAATCAAAATAGTTCAAACCTTCCATTTTAAAACCCTGACCGGTCAAATAGTAGCTGCCCAGCAGCTGATAAGATCCGCAGATGAAAAGAACCGGAAAACCATTTTTTATTTCACGCCATAATTCTTCCTTCTTACACTGGAGATCGTCATATACCAAACTTTGTTCACGGTCCGAACCCCCGCCCATAAAAATCATATCCACATCGGCAAAATTCCATTCGTCTCCGATGTCCAAGCTCTTTACCCGGCAATCATACCCCAGCCATTCTAATCTTTTTTGCAAACAGATCAAATTGCCGCGGTCGCCATATAAGTTCATTAAGTTGGGATAAAGATGCGCGATAATAAAAGAGGTCATAATTTTCTCCTTAATTTAATGTTCAGACAACGGAGATTCGTATCGGTTTTTCGGACTATAACCAGAATTTTTTAAACGCATCAATATTTTTCTGGTTTTAAACAAAGCGGTATACGTACATACGATATAAATTAATTCCGAATTATCACGCAGGGATTTTTCTATTCCTTGTTTTATATCGCCGGCAATGCTGATTTCATCCTGCGGCCATCCCGCGTATTTTACGCGTAAAGCTATATCTCCGCTTCTTTGTCCGGCGCAGTAAATTTTTTTGATATGACGGTCTTCCCGCATAATGTTTTCCATTTCCACATCCCATATCCAGGAAACATCACGGCCGTCAGCAGGATTATCATTTAAAATCAATACTAGGTTTTTTTCCTGGCCATCGTTGGCAAAAGCCGATAAAAGCTGATTAAAACCAGCCGGATTTTTAACTAACGTGAGCACGCATTCTCTGTCACCCACACTGATACTTTCCATACGCCCTGAAGTTGAACGAAAGCTGCTGATAGCTTGCCTGATTATTACTGGTGTAATTTTCAAATGATCGGCCAGCGCCGCTGCCGCTAAAATATTATAGGCATTATAATATCCCGGCAAATTGCTTTGTATACGATTGCCGTTTACCGATACCTGCACGAAAGGCCGCATCAGCAAATCAGAGGCCCGGTAATCCGCTTGAGGATTTTTATTGCCGCAATTAGGGCAATAATATTTTCCTAGCTGCGCATAATGGAAAAATTCATACTTGATAGGGGCGCCGCAAACCATGCAATATCTGCCTTCTCGGTTTTCCTGACTGTCATTTTGGTCATACGCATTAGCGTCATAACTAAAATAATACGCTTCGCAGCCGCTTTCTTGAGCAAAACAGCTTACCAGCGGATCGTCGGCGTTTAAAATAAGCTTGATAGCAGAGCCGTCCACCGCTCTTTTTATCAAATCTATAGTATGGTCCAATTCTCCGAAACGATCTAATTGATCGCGAAAAAAGTTGGTAATCAAAAGCAAATCAGCCGATATTTCTTCAAGCAGCAAAGGTACATTAGCTTCGTCGGTCTCCAGCAGCGCGTAGTCATAGCGGCTGCGTCCTTTCCAATCGGAAGCGGCGACAAAAGCTGCCGTTATCCCAGTGATCATGTTTGCGCCGGCGGCGTTATGTACTATCGTTTCACCATTTTCCCGCAAAATATGAGCTATTATATTAGCCGTAGTGGTTTTTCCATTGGTGCCCGTAACAATTACTGTTTCTTTTTTCACTCCGGCCGACAGTTCCTTTAAAATAGAAGGGTACACTTTTCTAGCCCAATAGCCCGGCAAAACAGTACCTTGATTTCCCCACAAGCGCGATAACGCCAAAACCGCTTTTCCTATTAACACCGCCGCCATTATCCGCAATTGTTTCATCTATTATTCAGCTCCGACGATTTAAGAAGTAATAAGTGATTGCTTGTTATTATCATTTACCACCATTCGATATAGCTTTTCCATTTTTCTGGCCATGTGTATCGACGACAATTTCTCAGCTTTTTTATAAGCTTGCTGTACCATATTCATATAAACCTGTTCATCGTCCAAAAGGGAACATACGGCATTTTTAAAATCCAGCCTGCGTTCAGCGCACAGCATCCCGTTCTGCCCACTATCCACCATATCTTCCACTCCTCCGGCTCGAACAGCTACCGCAGGCAACCCTGAAGCCATGGCTTCCAAAAGCACTAATCCTTGAGTTTCTGTTTTAGAAGTAAAAACAAATAAATGGGCGGAATGATAAACATTGCCCAATGTCTCATAAGGAAGCACTCCTGTAAATATTATATCTTCGTCTAAAATTAACCCCGACGCGACCGCCAAGTCTTTCAATTTTTCCTCAAACGGCCCTCCAGCTACTAATACCAACACGGTTTCTATTTTTTGTTCGTGAATATCTTTAAACGCCTCTATTAAAAATTCCAGATTTTTTTCTTTGGTTAGGCGTCCCACAAACAACAGTATTTTTTTATTGCGGGTGGCAGGATAATGTTCATTAAGCCATCCTGAGTCTCCGGTTGCGAATTTTTGCAGCTGTACTCCGGTAGGGATAACAGTCATGGGCGTAGTTATTCTTTGCGCGTTCAGCTTTCTCTTAACTATTGAACTGGGAACTATTACATGATCACATTTATTACAATAATATTTGCTGTATTGAACGATTAATTTTTTTACTAAATCGTGCGCCATCGGCACATAATGCACATATTGATCATACATGGTGTGATACGTAAATATCAAAGGAAGCTGCTGTTTCTGCGCGCAGTGCAAGCCTACCTGCCCTAATATAAAAGGAGAATGAGCATGGATAAGGTCCAATTCAATTTTTTTTAATAGGTTCTGCATCTTAGGATAATATGGAATAGCTAAAGAATAATCCGAATTAGTCGGCGAAGGCAACGACTTCATACGGTAAACGCCAGGTTCTTCTTCACTGTGATTAAAATAATTAGGAGCAAAAATAAATATCTCATGCCCCCAACGGCTCAATTCTTCTTTAAAAGAAACGATAGAATTCACCACTCCGCTGGTATAGGGCTTATAACTATCGGTAAAAATACCTATTCGCATTACATACACCTCTCTATATATAATACTTTTTATTGATAATAAAATTTCTCTATATCAGCATTTATTTTTTCCAATTGGTATTCTAAAAGTTCCAACATGCCGCTTTCATGAATTCTATCATAATAACTATTAATTTTAAATTCATCGTAACTGGTGTTTAAGGAGTACCCGCTAAAAGCGTCACCACGCAAATGCGCTAGATTTTCTTGTTTGTTTTTAATCAGATTTTCTATTTCCTGTTTCCTGGTAAGCAATTCTTGTAACTGCTCCATCCACCAATCCTCCTATCAATATTTCAAATGGGCTTGAACAATTTCTACTATGTCCGCTATAAACTTACCTATAATGGGAATATTAAGAAAATTCAATATATTCAGTAAATACATGACCAATGCGGCCAGGAGCGTAAACCCCAAAGCCATACCAAAGCCGCGCAATAACCCGCTGAAAAAATTCGGCCATAAAAGCTTTCTGGGATTATATAAAAGCTCCACATATTCAGTTATGCTCATTTTTTCCATATACAAACATATTTTATCCATTTTTCTTTCTAAAATCGATAACTCATTTCGCAGAGCGGATAATTCCGTATTTTTTCTATCGAAAATAGTTTCATCGCCGCAATCTTTTTTATCCAAAAATCATTCCTCCCGTTATTATTATTCCCGGAAGATTGATCCTATTCAGTTTTCAATTCATAAACAGCGCTATTATCATTATCTGCTTAATTTACCTCCTCCTCCAAATAGTATTTAATTATTCAAAGAATGAATAGGGGCTGGTATGCGCCCTTTACGTTCTATAAAAGCAAGCGAAGAAAATCTATTCACGGCCATGACCGGCGCTCGTCCTAATAATCCTCCAAACTCTAACCAGTCGCCGACCTCTTTATTAGGGGCCGGAATGATACGTACCGCCGTAGTTTTTCTATTTATCATGCCAATGGCGGCTTCATCAG
>JAISDD010000201.1 GCA_031265005.1 Syntrophomonadaceae bacterium
TCGCCGTTTTTTTTAATCACCAGCAAAGGCCTCTCTTCCAGTCTTTCATAGGTGGTGAAGCGGCGTTTGCAACCCTCGCATTCTCTTCTCCTTCTGATAACGGAATTATCCTCGCTGGCTCGGGAATCCACCACTCTACTCTCCATCCCCTGACAATAAGGGCAGCGCACCAATAATCACCCCAGTTAAAATCACCTTTGATTTTTATTATCCTCAATCCAGTATAATTATGCAAGTACGCGCTTACAGATGGTCTTCATCCAGCAAAAAATTACGGCGGTATTCATTCATCTCCAACGCTCCCGGCGCTTCCACCAGAATTACGTCATGACCGATACGCACGATCTTATCCCAAGTCACCACCACATCTTCTTTTTTAGAGAAAAACCCTAGCCCTTTCTGACGTCCCGGCAAAATCAAAGCGATCACCCGCCCGTTGTGCAAATCCAAGTCGATATCTATGATGTTCCCCAATCTTTTTCCGTCTAAAATATTTACCACATCCCGAGAGCGTAACTCAGATATTTTAATCATATTAATATTATCACCTCGCTCTATTTTATGAAAATGAATTTAAAAATAGACATATACTTAATTATGGTCCCACCGTATCTCGTATTATCCGCAAACTGTCATTTATATATTATGCTGTACCTGTCAATATTGTTTATAGTATAATTTTTATACTATTCTCTATTAAAAACGCGGACAAATATTTGTCCGCGGCTAAGGAAAATACCCCTGCGGGGCACGAGATAGTATTTACTAATCCGCTTTAAGGGAACAGATTTAATCTTGTGCCCCGCAGGGGTATTGCGGATTAGTATTATAAGCATTACGCGTTGCTGAAACTTTGCCCTGTCCGGGAAAAATCCGCGGAAAAACTATTTCGCGGAAGAAAGAGGAAGTCCTTAATGAAAAAAATATGCTTTGCGCTTTTACTTTTCATACTTCTCCCGTTGGCTGCTTGCGCGCCGGAACCTTCTTTGCCAGAAGAGACGCGGGATTTTTCCGCCGGCGCAATTCCTGTGATTTACACTTACGAAGAAAAAATCACTCCCTCCCCGCTGCCGGAGTTCACCGGGGATGCTGCGGGGCGTACCATAATGGAGTTCGACATCCAGCTGCCTGATCAAGAACTTAAATACGCCAGGCAAGTTTTATATGAAGGCGGCGCGTCATCTGATGAGATTTATTCATTTTTAGAAATTGACGGCATCCGCTATGATTTTGGGCGGATCGGCGCGCGAACCGATGAGAAAATCGCTGTCAACCAGTTTAAACTAGCGTATTATGACAGCGACATTTACGCGCAATACAGAAGCGCGGAAACCGATTTTACCCGCTACTATTATGTGAAGAGCGGTAGCGCTCCGCAAGAGCTCTTCTGCATTGACGGCCGCGTGGAATATGTGAATATTTTCCTTAGTATCTATGTTAATAACATATGGTCCGAGCGGACCAGGCGGCTTTATAAATACGACAGCAGCGAAGCCGTGTTATACAGCGCTGACATAGCGGCTCTGTTCGGCTGCGACCGCGTTGAAAAAGACGGCCGCTTTTACAGCGCGCTGGACAGAAATGGCACGGTTATGGCGCGCTATACTCTGGAAAGAGAAGGATTTTATCCGGGCGTACCTGACCGCCTCGGCTCCTGGGGCAATATCAGCTCACCGCTTACTTTTTCGGACGATTGGGAGCAAATCGTGACGGACAGCCCTTTCCATCTGGGTACGACCTATATTAGAGGGTATTGGGGCCCAGAGGATGAAAAAACCCCTTACTACGGCTTTCGTTTCGGAACCTACCCTAATATAGACGGCTCGACGGTCGCCATGCCAATGGCTTTTGAGTTTGCGCGCCAGCATTTGGGACTCAGCGAAGCGGACGCAACTACTTTTGTTTCATTCCAAACCACCCACGCGGCCTATTCCGGCTTGATAATAAAAGAGGATTCGCACAACAGCGGTTCGTTGCATGAATTTTATGATGTCGTTGCTTTATCGGACGATACGCATCCTACCGATTTGGTGATTGCTACGTATCCCTCCGAAGATGAACTTTCTTTCGCGCGGCAGCGAGGGATAGATCTGAAAATCGAGCCGGTATGCTATGACGCGTTCGTATTCATCACTCATAAGGACAATCCTGTGGATAGCCTGACTCTGGACGAGGTGCGCAGAATCTACTCCGGCGGCATAACGAATTGGAAAGAAGTCGGCGGGAATGACGCGCCGATAGCCGCCTATCAGCGTGAAGCCGACTCCGGCAGCCAAACAGGCATGGAGCAGCTTGTCATGCAAGGCGTACCCATGTCGCCGCCCCAGACGACCATCGTTGACTCTATGGGAGGTTTGATAGACGCTGTGGCGGAATATCAAAACGGCCTTTCCAGCATAGGTTATACTTACAAATACTATATCGATAAGCTGTACCGAAACGACAATATCAAAATTTTGCGTATAGACGGCATACCGCCGGACAGTGAAAATATCGCCAGCTTAAAATATCCGCTTACAGTAAGCTATTACGGCGTCGTCCGTGAAAACGACGGCGAAGACAGCACGGGGCGTCAATTCTTGGATTGGATGCTCTCTGACGAAGGTCAGCGTTGTATCGCGCAGGCCGGTTATCTGCCTTTGAGCCAATAGACCCGGCATTTAAACGAATGTCATGCTTTTCAAACATCTAACGATTAAAATTTTATAATACCAAAAACCAAAAGCGTACACGAATAAATTAGCACAGAAGATGCTCTGATGGCCGGACAGCAAATCATAAATCCTTTTCGAATATTGTTAAAACTTCCCTCATAATAGTGCTGTCAGTCAGCCGGGAGCGGTGCCGCGCGGTACCTCCTGCCAATATTATTTACGAATTTTTCTCCGTCCTAATAAATAAAAAAACGACTTAAACCTAAATTTTTTTCTTGACCTTATGATATTTATTTAATATCATAGTTATATCATATAAATATCAAATAAAGCCTCGGTTACGAAAAGAAGCCCAAACAAAAAGATGAAAGGAAGGGACACTATGAACCAAAATGAACTTCAAAAAGAAATAGTCAACGAAGAAAAACCTGCGCCGGCAACGAGCGGTATGGGTATACTGCTGTTCACTTGCCTGCTGACGCTGGCGTCAATCGCGGGAATTGTTTACTTTATATTCAGGGCCGCGACGGAGGCGCCTAAACCGGCCGCGCTTTTTACAGCCTCGTTGATATATATTGTGATAATTATGCCTTTTCTTTTCGCCGGCCTTAAAATCCTGAAGCCGAACGAGGCTTATGTGCTGACCATATTCGGTAAATATTACGGAACACTGAAAGGTCCGGGATTCTTTTTCGTAAATCCTTTCACCTCCGCCACCAAACCCCGAGTTGATTACGGAAGCGCTGAAAACACCGCTCCCCACACCGCAACCGCTTCCCACGCCGTCTTGCCTAATAAAAAAATATCTCTTAAAGCGATGACTCTAAGCAGCGACAAGCAAAAAATAAACGACCTCATGGGAAACCCCATAGAAATTGGCATTGTCGTAATATGGCGCGTCGTGAATACCGCGAAAGCTGTATTCAATGTAGACAATTATTATGAATTTTTGTCGATACAATGTGATTCGGCGCTGCGAAACATCGTGAGACTCTACCCTTACGACATCGCTGGCGAAGACGATGAAGGCTCGCTGCGAAGCAGCAGCCAGGAAGTGGCGGGCAAGCTGAAAATAGCTATACAGGATAAAGTGGAAATAGCGGGACTGGAAGTCGTGGAGGCCAGGATTACACATTTGGCTTACGCGCCCGAAATAGCCGCGGCAATGCTCCAAAGGCAGCAAGCGGCAGCGATAATAGACGCTAGGTCAGCAATCGTGAAAGGCGCTGTTGACATGGTAGAAATGGCTTTGGCCCGGCTCAGCGAAAACAGTATTGTTGATCTTGACGAGGAACGCAAAGCCGCCATGATCAGTAATCTCCTGGTAGTGCTTTGCGGAAATAAGGACGTCCATCCCATAGTCAACAGCGGCTCTATATATTAAGCCCGCAGGCAGAAAACACGCTATGCTGGAGATAATAGTATCGAAATATGGATAAAAAAGACAGCCCAAAAAAACAAATACCGCTGCGTCTATCCGCTGTCTTGTACAGAGAACTGGCGGCATGGGCGGAGGACGACTTCAGGTCTGTGAACGGACAGATCGAATATTTGCTGACGGAGTGCGTCAAACGGCGCAAAAAAAGCTCCGGAAAGCTTCAGCGCGGCGATACCGGTCATGATAGAAAGCCTTGAAAAACTTGCAAACCATGAAAGAATCTAAATAAAAAATTTTGAAGCGGAGTTGCCCGGAATTTCACTGTTATTTTTCACGCAGCACTTTTAAAGACCGGAAGTTACATGTTACAATATTCATGTAGTTTTCTTTTTCCGCGATCGCATCGCATACTGGAGTATATACTTTTTGAGGAGTTCAAGCTATGAAAATTCTGGTAGACGCCGACGCTTGTCCGGTCAAACAAATTATCGTTCAAATC
>JAISDD010000206.1 GCA_031265005.1 Syntrophomonadaceae bacterium
CATTTGAACAGCCAGGAGAGTGTCGGCATATCCCCTGAAATGTTCGCGGAATTCATCTATCCCTATTATGCGGAAACCGCCGCGGAATATGGGCTCGTCTACTACGGGTGTTGCGAACCGGTACATAAGACCTGGGATAGCTGTTTGAGCAAGTTGCCAAATTTGCGCAAAGTATCCATATCAGCGTGGTGTGACGAAGAAATTATGAGCGAGCGCCTTAAAGACGGAAAGATTATCTATTCCCGAAAGCCATCGCCTCAATTTATCGGGGTGCAAGCCGCTTTTGATGAAGGGGCGTTTACCGCCTATGTTAAGAAGACAGCATCGCTGCTTCGCGGTGGCTGCAAGGCCGAGTTCATATTCCGGGATATATATAGACTAAACGGAAATTTGGAAAAGCTCCGCCGCGCAGTAGATATCACCCGGAGGATTGCGGAAGATATTTACTAGACGACAATAAAACAATAAGGCAAGAGACAAATGAATCTACGGAGAGTGGCAGGGTATTCATTTATGCGGCATTTTGTGGGAAACCGCTATGAAAGTCCGTGAGCGGGGCGTATTGCCCGAATCCAATATCTATTTCTACACCCCCCGGGAAGAAGATCTTAAACTCTTTCTGGTTGCAACCTCATGCGGACATTATTTCTGCGATGATAAATACCAGGTTATAAGGGATAATTACGAAAGTTTTTTACTGTTTTTTGTGAAACACGGCCGGGGGTTTGTATATGTGAACGACCGAAAAATAACTCTCGCCGAAAACGAAATGTTTTTACTGGATTGTTATCATCATCATTCATACGGAACATATTCCGGTTCATCTATGGAGATATTGTGGGTTCATTTTGAAGGCTATATGGCCCGCAATTATTTCAAAGCCATTGTGGGAAGATCTAATTGCTCAATATTACGATCCCGAAATCCCCAGAGTATTTTCAACAATATTTACCTTATTTATGAGCAATTTCATAAAAAATCTCAATCCTCGGGATTATTTTCCTGTTCCGTACAGACTGTCCATGATCGCAAATACTACTTGGCAAATGCCAGAGGAGCGGGGGTAAATGGATGTCCAAGTGTAGCGCTTAATAATAAATATATTGTAAATATACTAACCGAATTTTTTCTGGATAATTCAACAGTCTTGCAGCGTAAAGATATTATCCGGGAAGAACTTCTGGCCTATATCAGCGATAATTTGGATAAATCCCTTAACGTAGAAGAGCTTGCTGCCAAAGTTGCTTTATCACCTGATTATTTTACCAGGCGTTTCAGGAAAGAAACTGGCTATACGCCCCATCAATATGTGCTATTAAGCCGTATTAATGCGGCAAAGCATTTTCTTAAATCCGGTGATCTCACCGTAAAAGAAGTCGCTTTTTCCTGCGGCTTTTCAAGCGAGTCCGGTTTCTGTATCTCTTTCAAACATATCATGGGAATGTCTCCTACCGATTACCGTGAAAGCCTGGTGGTGGGAAACGGGCTATGATAAGAGAACCGGGCCGGGTATTTTTTATCCGGCAACAAACAGAAGAAAAGGGTATCCCTATATCAATTTTCCGGTATTTTATTTTAAAAAACCGCCCTTTTTTTCGTTTTTTGTTGCGGATATTTTCTCTGGAATTTACTATAAATTATCCCCTTGTGGGTTAGACTATACTCAAACTTTTGAAGGAGAGACTGGGATGAAAAAGACTAGTGCATTATTAATCGTATTCTTGTTAACTGCCGGCATGATTTTCGCTGGTGGGCAGAAAGCTGCCGATGGAGCTGCTACGGGCGGCGCCAAACAGCTTTTTGTAGCCCTTTCGGAAGGGGAATCTCCGGACAACCCCTGGCGTAAAACACAAATAACCACCATCCAGGAAGAAGCCGCAAAGCGGGGAGTCAGACTTGTTATAACAGATGGGCAGAATAACAGCGCTAAGCAGGTCTCTGATGTTGAAGATCTGGTTACCCAAAAACCGGACTACCTTTTGATAGCGCCATTGGAGTATGAAGCTTCGAGCCCGGCGCTTCAGGCGGCAAAAGAGGCCAATGTGCCTGTTATCCTTCTTGACCGCGACGCGGCAGGCACGCCAGGTGTCGATTTTGTTACGGTCATTCGGGCGGATTTTATTTGGGAAGCCCAGGAAAGCGCTAAAGAAATAGCTAAATATTTTAATGGAAAAGAAGCTAATATAGTACAGCTTACCGGAACTCCCGGTTCTTCTGTTGCTATTGATCGTCAGAAAGGCTTCGAGGACGAATTGAAGAAATATCCTAACCTTCATCTTATCGCTACGCAAGTTGGTAATTTTAACCGGGCTGAAGCACAAAGGACGATGACTAACCTTCTTCAGAGGTACGGCAATACCATAGACGCGGTGTACGGTCATAGCGACGAAGAGTCCCTCGGCGCTGTCCAGGCAATTAAAGCGGCTGGTCTTGTTCCGGGAAAAGATATTCAAATTGTCGGTATAGGCGGTTTCCTTGATGCCCTTAAAGGTATTGTCTCGGGGGAAATTCACGCAAGTATCGAATGTAGCCCTTACTTTGGGGCAACTACTATTGACACAAAATACAAGTTGCAAAAGGGAGAAAACGTTCCTACATTTATCATGAATCCCGGAAAAGTTTATGATATCGCTAATGCGCAGAGAAGCATTGATGCAGGCGAGGGATTCTAATAAACCCAGCCATTGATTTTCTACTTTGTTTTAAAAATATATCTAAAAGTCTTAACCGGCTTTTAGATATATTTTCATTCTTTCGAAATACGAGCGGACTTTGTGAATGAGTAATCAGCTTCTTAAAATGAATAAAATTTCAAAAACATTTCCCGGGGCCAAAGCGTTAAAAGATGTTGATTTTTCAATGAATTGCGGCGAAGTGCACGGGTTAATGGGCGAAAATGGCGCCGGAAAATCAACCCTTGTTAAAATTTTGACGGGCATTTATTATAAAGATAAAACGTCAGGAACTATCCTTTTTGACGGCAAAGAAATTAACCCCCTTACTTCCTTGCAGGCGCAAGAAGCAGGAATAAGCACGATATATCAGGAAGTAAATCTTATACCTTATCTTAGCGTAAGTGAAAATATTTTTATTGGGCGTGAGCCTAAAAAACTTGGTTTTATTAATTGGAAAGAAATTTGTTCTCAGGCTAAAAAGCTAATGATGGATATGGGCATAGATATTGACGTAAAAAAACCGGTTAATGAATATGGCATGGCGATTCAACAAATGACGGCTATTGCGCGCGCGTTGTCAATAAACGCAAAACTAATAGTTATGGATGAACCGACTTCGTCGCTCGATTCCGGCGAAGTTAAAGTTCTTTTTGACGTAATACGGAGGTTAAAAGAAAAACAAATATCCGTGCTGTTTATCAGCCACAGGATAGATGAGGTATTTGAGATAACTGAAAAAATAACGATTCTTAAA
>JAISDD010000060.1 GCA_031265005.1 Syntrophomonadaceae bacterium
ACCGCTAAAGATTATTGTCTTTTCCCCTTTTCCGCGTTTAAGCGCCCAAACGACCGGTCGGTTGAACCTGTCTCCTGCATCATACGCGCCGAACAGCTCAGGATGCTCTTGGAAATAAGCGTCGGACGCAATTATATCGTAAATTGTTTTCGCGATATTTTGCTCCATCAATGTCCCGGTATCGCTGCGCACTCTTATTAGTTCGTCCAAAAAATTGCTAGGTTTTCGCATTCGCAGACTCCTATTTAAATTTGCTTGATACCCAGGTAGTTTTCCTGTATTTGAGGGCTGGAAAGCAGTTCTTGAGAGGTTCCTTCCATTACGATGCGACCGGTTTTTAGAACATAGCCGCGATTCGCTACGCCAAGTGCTAAAAAGGCATTTTGTTCAACTAACAGCATCGTCTGCCCTTTCGAATTGTTTAAATAAACTATCTTCTCGAAGAGTTCGTCAATAACGATGGGCGCGAGGCCCAATGACGGCTCATCGAGACACAGCAGTTTTGGATGAGCCATCAAAGCCCTTCCGACCGCCAGCATTTGTTGTTCGCCTCCCGATAAAGTACCGGCTCTTTGAGACAGTCTTTCTTTCAAACGTGGGAAAAGTGCCAATACTTCTTCGAAATCTTGCTTGATTTGAGGTTTATCTTTCCGTAGATATGAACCGACCATAAGGTTTTCACTCACCGTCAGATTCGCGAAAATACGGCGGCCTTCCGGCACTAGCGAAACACCAAGTTTGGTCGCGGCATAGGATCGATTTGGCAAGGGTATGCCGTCAAATAAAATCGTACCCGCGTTCCACTTCTTTTCTCCCGCGATTGTACGCATCAGCGTTGATTTGCCGGCTCCGTTAGAACCTATAATCGAAACGATCTCGCCTTCGTTAATGAAAAGGGATGCCCCGTGTATAGCATGAATACCGCCGTAATAAACATCGACATCTTTTATTGACAGTAAAAAATCATGCATTTGCGACTTCCTTTCGTTTGCCCAAATAAGCCTCGATTACTTTGGGATTGGATTGAATCTCCGACGGCGAACCATTCGCCAATACGCTGCCTAAGTTCAAGACGCAAATGCGATCGCATAATTCCAATACGAGATCGATATGGTGTTCGATCAGAATAACGGTCAGATCGAACTCCCGATATATGCGCCGCAGCAGCGTAGCCAACTCGTTACATTCGTCGTTATTCATACCCGCGGCAGGTTCGTCGAGTAAAAGAAGCGTGGGTTTGGTTGCCAGGGCTCTCGCAATTTCGAGTTTACGCTGGATACCGTATGGAAGATTGCCCGCCTGCTGAATTTTATATGGTAGTAAATCGAGAATCTCCATCATGCATATTGCCTTTTCCTTAACCTGCGTATCTTTTTTCCTCACTATGGGTAATCTCAAAAATGCCGCTAAACGCGAATATTCAGGTATATTCTGAAATCCAATCGAAACATTTTCTTCGGCGGTCATAGAAC
This sequence comes from Syntrophomonadaceae bacterium, assembly GCA_031265005.1. GTDB lineage: Bacteria > Bacillota > Syntrophomonadia > Syntrophomonadales > Syntrophomonadaceae > JAISDD01. The sequence goes on from JAISDD010000060.1 coordinate 1,473, forward strand.
TAAAGAGGCGGATATTCTGATACGTGCGCGAAATTCCCCTACGGGCGATCTGATCCGGACGCAAGCGAAGAAGTGATTTCCCATTTAGAAGAATATCACCGCCGGAAGGTGTCACGCTTCCGGTAATGGCGTTGAAGATAGTGGTCTTTCCCGCTCCGTTGGGACCAATCAAGCCAAAAAATTCACCGCGGTTCACCTGAAAAGATACGTCGTTGCTGGCTAGCAGTCCGCCGAATTTTATCGTGAGACCGCGAACCTCGAAATACGCGTCGGAAGCGATGTGTTTATTGTCCTTCATCCGCTCCAATCCCCCCTTTGGATGGGATAATTTTGTGAAAAATAATCTTTAGAAAACGTATGATTCCGGGAAAGGAAAATTCTTTGTAGCCCAACAAGCCCTCGGGGCGAAACAACATAATAACCACGAACATCAATCCGTAAACGACCAAACGCCACGCCGCGAATACCCTGAGAAGTTCGGGCAGCGCAACGAGCAATACCGCGGCTATGATTGGTCCTGTGAGAGAGTTGATCCCGCCAAAAACTACCGCCGCGAGAATGTCTGTGGATTTAGCGCTTCCAAAGTTGCCGGGGTATAATGTAGTCGTGAAAAAACCATAAAGAGCGCCGCCAATACCGGCTGTAAAAGCGCTTATGGCAAAAACCCAAATTTTGTTTTCCATAACGGGCACACCCATCATTTCGGCAGCTTCATCCTGTAAACGGATGGCTGTAAGATTTTTCCCATACTGGCTTTTGAGGAAATTTCCAATAAAATAAACTATAATGGCCGCAAATGCCAAAACAACCCATATATCGACTTTTTTGGGTATTCCGGTGAGTCCCATCGCGCCCTGGATATACGGTTTGGTATTCGCGATTATCAGGCGCACGGATTCTCCGAACCCCAACATGGCTATGGCAAAATAATCTCCGCTGAGTTTGTTTTTAAGCGTTACATAGCCTAGAGGCAAGCTTACCAATGCGGCGGCTGCGCCGCCCATGATGATTGCGGGTATAAAATGAACGCCGGCGTAGATGTTCATGCATGCGGCAAAATAACCCCCAATAGCCATGAATCCCGCGTGTCCCATCGAAAAGATTCCACAGAAACCTGTGAGTACGGCAAGCCCTGATACAGTGATAATATTAATCCCTGAAAGAATGCAAATTGTGATGAAATATTTCATCTCCGCACCTCTTAACTTTTTTCCTTGGCATTTTTGCCGAGCAGTCCATTAGGCATGAAAAAAAGAATGATAACCAACAGAGAGTAAGAGAATAAGTCTCTATATGTCGAAGAAACGTATCCGGACACCATTGTTTCGAGCGTGCCAAGTACCACCCCGCCAAGTACCGCCCCCGGCAAACTGCCAAGGCCGCCTACAACGCTTGAAATAAAAGCTTTAATGGCTATTCCGCCCATTGTGGGGTAAACGGCGTATTTCAACCCGAAAAACAAACCCGCTATTCCTGAGGCAAAACCGGATATAGAGAAAACGATGAGCGAAATCGTATTGACGTTGATTCCCATCAAGCCTGCCGTAGTAGTATCATACGCGGCAGCACGAACGGCGATCCCTTTCTTGGTTTTCTCGAGAAATACCCACAGTATCAATAAGAACGAAAAAGAAAATGCCGCCGCCAGAATATCGAAGACGCCGATGTTGATCAACCCTATGGACAGATACCTTACGCTCATTTTATAAGGAATACGGCGTAAGTTGCCGGTGAA
>JAISDD010000239.1 GCA_031265005.1 Syntrophomonadaceae bacterium
CTTTATTGCAGGAAATATTTCAGGATTTCGATTTTACTTTGGAAGAAACCCGCTCTTTATTAGGCCGTATGCTATTTTCCGGCGACGCGGCGGAGAAGAAAATCAACCAGCTCAGCGGCGGAGAAAAAGCCCGTCTCGCTATCCTTAAAATGATTCTTTCCCAAGCTAACTTCTTGATTTTGGATGAACCCACTAATCATCTGGATTTAGAAAGCTGTGAAATTATTGAAAATATGCTTTCCGAATATAAAGGAACTTTATTACTGGTCACTCATGACCGTTATTTACTGGACAGTGTCGCGGAAAGAATAGTATCTATCGAAAACCGCCGTCTTCAAAGTTTTTTAGGCAATTATAGCTATTATTTGGAAAAATGTAATGAAGCGGCAAATAGTTCAATCCATAAAAACAGCCGCAAAATAAGTGAATCTGAACATTATCGCCAAGTCCAAAAAGCCCGGCAGCGTAAATATAATCAGATGCTTAAAAAAATAGCTTATTGGGAAAAAGAGATCGAACTATTAACGGCAGGCAAAAAACAGCTGGAAGAAAAAATGGAGGATCAAGCCATATATTCTGATTACCAGCAAGCGGATAAAATCAGCCGTGAACATCAGGAATTAGAAAAAGCTTTAAACAAAGCCGAAGAAGAATGGTTTAATTTACAAGAAGAATTAGCTGAAAACGTTTCTTATCAAAACGATAATTAATTTAACAAATCCGATCTGGTTTTAAAAAGCTCCAATCATGCAATTGTGAGCGACATTATATTTGAACAGAATCTCAAGCAAACTCCAAAATCAAGGTTAGAGCCAGTCAGAAAATATTCCCGCAATTTCTAGTACGCTAGTAAGGCAATAGTTTAGCGCAATAATTTCCTTATTTTGTATCAAAGTCAAATAAATTCATCATGCTTCACGCTTTATATTCGTGGCCCCGTATAAAAACATCATTGTGCTATCATTCGCATTAATATACACTATACTTATAATTCGTTACTGAAAATTTTTCTGTTACAAAGGCGGTAGATTATGAATTTACAGGATTTTGAAAACATGGGACTGCCGGAAAACATTTTGCGGCACGTCCGCAATACGCCTCCCTGTGTAAAAGCGCTAGGTTCAGAAATTATAGCTATGCCCGATGATTCTCAACTTACTATCAGTTGTCTGGTCAAGCCCGATTTTTGCAATCCTTACGGTTCCATGCAAGGAGGCTTTATCACAGCGGTCTTTGACAACGCTTTTGGTGTTCTCAGTATTTTGAGCTTAAAACGTTATTCTACTACCCTATCCCTTAATACCGTTTTTCACCGTCCTATTTTTCCCGGCGACGTTCTTACTATAGAAGCCAAAATACTTTCCCAAAGACGTGACATTATATACATGCAAGCATTAGCTTATAACAAAGAAAGAAAACATATCGCTTCGGCCGATACTAATTACATGCTGCTGCCAAATGAATAAAAATTTCGGTGTAATTACAAAAATAAACAACGCCTTTGGGCGGTAATTTCGATAATTTCCTCAGAGGTTTTTTAATATTTCTTTTACTACTTTATTCAACGGAACTACCGTGTCTACATGACCTGATTCCACTGCGGCTTTAGGCATTCCGTAAACGATACAAGTTGACTGATCCTCCGCTATTACAGTGGCGCCTCCCTCTTTTAATATCGGCAAGCTTTCGGTTCCGTCATTGCCCATGCCGGTAAGTATTGCCGCAACCAGCTTACCTTTCCACTGGCGAGCTACCGACTCGAACATTTCATTCACCGAAGGTCTGAGGTTATCCCGGCGAGGTCCATCGTTCAATTTTACGCATAATATCCGCTCATTTCCTTTCTGACGGTAAGAAACGTGCATATGGAAATCACCTGGCGCTATGTAAGCGCATCCGTTTTTTATTTCCTCGCCGTCTTCAGCTTCTTTAACTTCAATGGCTACAAACTTATTTAAATTGTTAGCCAGCGATTTCGTAAACCCGGCTGGCATATGCTGAACTATTAAAATACCTGCATCTAAATTTTCCGGAAATTCCGGCAATATTTCATATAAAGCCTTGGGCCCTCCAGTAGAAACTCCAATTATAATTAATTTTTTTAAAACTCCATGATTGCCGCCATAAAACATATGGGACGTCTTAGAAAAAGAAACAGGCTTTAATGGAGGTGAAGCCGTTTTAAAATCAGAAACTTTTATTTTATTGCCAGCGGCTATTTTTATTTTATTGATAATTTCCTGGCTTTTATCTATCAGTCTTTGCCCATCCGACGGCTCAGGTTTAGTAATAAAATCTACCGCTCCCAAATATAGAGCCTGAAAAGTCTTTTCAGCCCCCTGTTTAGTAATGCTGCTCAACATGAGTACCGGAATTTTAGTGTTTTTTTTAATTCTTTTTAAAGTTTCCAGTCCATCCATGACCGGCATTTCCACATCCAAAGTAACAACATCAGGTTGAAACCGTTCTATTTTTAATAACGCGTCTTGCCCATTTCTAGCTGTTTCCACAATCATATCCGCATCGGCGCTAACAATTTCACTGATTACGCGACGCATAAAAGCCGAATCATCTACGATCAGAACTTTAATCTTGGCCACGGCACATCCTCCTGATGCAATTTTTAGAGTACATTTATTTCCTGCCCAACCCGTAAATTTGTTATTAAAAACACAAAAGGTAATCTTAAAGCAACTGTTCTATCATACATTATAATGCATTGCCAAGCAATTATAGTACCTTTTTTTAAGTTTGACAGCTTGACTTTCAACTGATAATATTTATATTAGTAATATTACTAATGTTTATAAATTAATAAATATTAATCCATTCCCTAAAATATCAGGAGGCACAGATGATGATTTTATCAGCAAATGATTTTTCCGCCATAAAAATCACACAATTTCTTGACGAAGCCGGTAAAATAAAAAGTTTGCCTTCCAAATATCATGTTCGTTTAGCGGTACTATTTTATTTATCGCAAAAATTTGCAATACACCGTAATTATACTGAAAAAGAAATTAATGATTTGATTAATCAATGGCATGTTTTCAGGGATTATTTTATTTTGCGGCGGGAAATGGTGGACGCTGGCTTTATGAACAGAGAAAAAGACGGCTCTCGTTATTGGCGGCCGGAAGTAAAATAATTTTTTAAATTTT
>JAISDD010000015.1 GCA_031265005.1 Syntrophomonadaceae bacterium
AAGGTGAAGTAGTTATAAAAAATGTTATTCCGGAGCATTTAAAAGCCGTTTCCGCAAAGTTGATTGAAAGCGGGGCGGAAATAGAAGAAAAAAATAATGAAATCTATGTTTACCGGCGCGGCGACGTTCGGCCGGTTTATATAAAAACTCTTCCTTATCCCGGATTTCCTACCGATATGCAAGCGCAAATTATGACCTATTTGAGCATAGCTAAAGGCAGCAGCGTTTTGAGTGAAGCGGTGTTTGAGAATCGCTTCATGCATGTACAAGAATTGATGAGAATGGGCGCTGATATTAGGATTGAAGGACGAACGGCTATTATTAAAGGCAATTCAGCACTTGCAGGCGCTGACGTTTACGCCACTGATTTACGGGCGGGCGCGGCTTTACTGATAGCGGCTCTGATGGCGAAAGGAAAAAGCGTCATTCATAAAAGCGAACATATAGACCGGGGCTACGAAAATATAGTGGAAAAAATGAATAAATTAGGAGCGGAAATCAAGAGGAGCTAGTTGTCATGTAATAAAAAAATTAACATATTAATTATTTATGAAGATGTGGAAGTATAAACTTCGCAATTTAATAAACAAAAAAAGAGTGATACTGCTCTTTTTTTTGCTGATTATTACCTTGAATTGGAATAAATGTTTAAATAAACAAAATATATATTATTATGAAGAACCTACCATAAGATTGTTTTTAACCGAACAGAATAAGTGTATAAATATTCCGCTGGAAGAATATTTGATCGGCTGCGTAGCTGCGGAAATGCCCTCTTCATTTGAGGCGGAAGCGTTAAAAGCGCAAGCTGTCTGCGCGAGAACTTTCGCTTTACGTAAATGTTTAGACGGAAAGAAGTATGCCGACGGAGCGGATCTAAGCGATAACCCTAATAATTGCCAAGCTTATATAGATGAAAAAACTTTTAATGAGCGTCATTTGGATAAAAACAAAATTTTGTACTCTAAGATAATTGCTGCGGTACAAGAAACCCGGGGCATCATCATAACTTATCAAGGAGAACCGATAGATGCGCTTTATCATTCCACTTGCGGAGGGAAAACCGAAAGCGCCAAACAAGCGTGGGGTAAGGACATAACATATTTACGCAGTGTTAAATGCGGTTACTGTAAAGATTCAGCTTATTACCAAAGACAACAAGAGTTCACTTGGGAACAAGTCAAAGACAGACTGCATTTAACAGGAAGCGAAATTAGTATAAAAGTTATGGCTACTACCGATAGCGGCAGGGTAAAAACGGTCCTTGCCGGAAATCAGAAAATTAGTGCTGAAAAACTGCGGCAAAGTTTAAACTTGCCTTCGGCATGGTTAAACATTAAGGCCGGTAAAAATAAATTGCTCATAAATAGCCGGGGCTATGGACATGGCGTTGGTATGTGCCAGTTTGGAGCCAATGGCCTGGCTAAACAAGGTAATGATTACAAAAAAATATTGCGTACCTATTATGACGGAGTGGATTTTAGGGGTCTTTCTTATTGAATCAATAAATTGTAATTTAATGTTGTTATTTGTATAACTATGTTGATTATTTGTGATGTATATGTAATAATCTAATAAAATTGCAGTGTTTTTACAAATATTGAAGGAAATAAGTAATAAAAAGGCGGGGAAAAGGTGAGTTATTATCAGCAGGAAATAGAATGTGCGCCATTAGCGGCTATAAAAGCAATCCAGACGGAAAGACTTGTAAAGACAGTAGAGCACGTTTATAATAATGTCGCGTATTATAGGAAAAAAATGAATGAAAAGGGTATTAAACCAAATGACATCAACTCTATTGATGATTTGTCCAAGCTGCCTTTTCTGTCTAAAGACGATTTGCGTGACGCTTATCCGTATGGTCTTTTGGCATTGCCGCTTAAAGACACGGTGAGGATTCAGTCCACCAGCGGAACTACTGGGACAAGGGTGGTGGCTTTTTATACACAAAATGATATTGACGCTGGGGAAGATTGTTGCGCGCGGGCCATGGTTGCCGCCGGCGGCAGTGATGAAGATGTGGTTCATGTTTGTTACGGATATGGCCTTTTTACCGGCGGACCAGGTTTAAACGGAGGTTCGCATAAAGTAGGGGCTTTGACTTTACCGATGTCGTCCGGAAATACTGATAGGCAAATACAGTTTATGTGCGATTTAGAATCGACTATATTATGTTGTACGCCGTCTTATGCCGCTTTTTTGGCGGAGACGATTCTTAATCAGGGATTGCAGGACAAGCTTAAATTGCGGGCGGGAATCTTTGGAGCTGAAGCGTGGAGCGAGGAAATGCGCCGCGATATTGAGAAAAAATTGCAAATCAAAGCGTATGATATTTATGGTTTGACAGAAATCGCGGGACCGGGAGTGTCTTTTGAGTGTTCGGAACAAACGGGGATGCATATCAACGAAGATCATTTTATTGCAGAAATCATCGATCCCAATACAGGTGAAGTACTGCCGGAAGGGACTAAGGGAGAATTAGTGTTTACCAGCATAAGTAAAGAAGCATTTCCGCTTATTAGATATCGGACCAGAGATATTTGTGTACTCACTCGTAAAGAATGTTCTTGCGGACGAACATTTATTAAAATGGCTAAGCCTATGGGACGTAGCGATGACATGCTTATTATCCGGGGTGTGAACGTCTGTCCGTCGCAGATTGAGACTGTGTTAATGAATGGCGGTTATCCAGCCAATTATCTTATTATTGTGGGACGGGAAAATTATACTGATACTTTTGAGGTACAGGTGGAAATGACTCCGGAAATGTTTGCGGATACAATAAAACAGATTTCAACCAGAGAAAACGAGCTTTTGGCTTCGTTGAGAGCGATGTTAGGCATATCGCCTAAAGTAACTTTAGTAGCCCCGATGACCATCGCCAGAAGTGAAGGCAAAGCGGTTCGTGTTATTGATAATCGCAAAATATAAAGGAGGGGAAATGAGATGACCATTGATCAAATTTCTATATTTGTTGAAAACAGCCCGGGGCGTTTAGCTGAAATTACAGAAACTATAGCTAATGATGGTATTGATATCTGCGCCATGTCCATTGCCGATACAACAGATTTTGGAATATTGAGGATAATCGTCGAGCAGC
>JAISDD010000091.1 GCA_031265005.1 Syntrophomonadaceae bacterium
ATCGGGTGACTTTTCAATATGCAGTTCCCAAAGTTCACCGTTTTTTTTCTTCACTTCAAGGATAATCTCATCATCATGAGCCGCAAATTGATAATCGAGAATATCATCCACCGGTAACCCCGCCATAGAAACTAAGCAATCTCCCGCTTCTATGCCCATTTCATCAGCAATACTCCCTCTGATAACTTTGGTAATTATCGCTGCCATTATCAACCTCCTAAACTCATATCCAATTATCTTATAAATATCCGTATAAATCAAGAGTCCCTGCCACAGCCGCTTTAAAGAGGCAGAAAATATATTATTTATTTGTCAGTTTTTCAACTAACCTATACTATAATAAATAATACATTCAAGTATAGTTGTTTTTGTGTTAGAATAAGCATAAATGTAATATTAATTGTGTTTTAACTACTCTTTAGATATACGCGCACATAAGCACTAAAAAATATTAAATATTGGCGGAGGATTATTATGGATAAAATCGAAGTGAAATTTAAAAATATCATTGAAGGAGCTCAAATTCCGGAATATGACACTAAACATTCTTCCGGCTGTGATTTAGCTATATCCTTAAATCACGAAATTATTTTGTATCCTTACGAAGTTCAAAGCCTTCCTACCGGTATCGCTGTGGAAATCCCCGCCGGGTTTGAAGGTCAAATCCGCAGCCGTTCCGGTATGGCCCGCAAAGGTATAATTGTCGCTAACGCTCCTGGCACAGTTGAATCAGGCTATACGGAAGAAATAAAAATTCTTCTCTTAAACACGACCGATAAGCCTATTAAAATACTCCCAGGACAAAAAGTCGCTCAAATAGTTTTTGCTCCCATCGTTCGCGCGGAGTTTATCCCTATTTAAAAAACAGCCATAATTGGTTATGTGCCGCGCGCTTCGTCAGGTCAGTCGGCTAGGATATTTTTGCTCAGCTTAAAAGCCATTATCAAACAACATCACTTAATGGGGCTCAGTTTTTAAAACAAGCAGCGAAGCTTTTTTATTATTAATAGCATATTTCTTTATAAATTCATAAAATTAATGGTGGCGGCAAATTATATAAACGCCGTTACCCAGATCATGAACCGTTCCTCCTAAAACTCGCGCCAGTTTGAAGCCTAGTTCCTCTTTTTCTTCGTCTCCATGAGCCGCAAAAATCGGACAAGTGCCGCCGCATATCTTATTGGCGTCCGTAGTGACTATAGCCAGTATTACTCCATGTAAGCCAATATCCATTAATCGGCCGCCTTCCTTCCTAAAAATGTTTTAAGCGTTGTATTGTAAGCTGATTCCAAAACCGGCACTTTCTTTATAACATCTATCAATATTTCCAAATCCGGCTCATTGGCTACAATATATAATGCCAAATATCCTTTATCCGGATCTTTGCGGGCCATTGGCGTAAGTTCTTTCTCATCAACTTCCACTTTGCTGCCCAAGATAGAAACCACATCATGAATAATAGCCATTCTTTGGCCCAAGGCGTCCAAAGTCAAACGCGCGTTATCATCTTTAGGCTTAATGATAACTCCCAGGCCTTCGTCAAGGATTTTCTTCCGAACTTGCGGTAAGCCAACATTATTAAAAACAATGTCGTTTATTTTTAACAAACTGCCGTCAAAATATAACTCGGCTTTTTCTACCTCAGCTATATCGCCAATGAATTTTCCATTCATCAAACATAAAGAAAAAAGGACGCAAACCACTGCTCCGGCCAAAGCATAAATGAAATTTAAATACACCACTAAGCCGCTTGTTACCAAAGCGCTGAGAATTACTAAATAATTACGGGCTTCAAAAACTCTGGCAATGCCCTCTATATAATCAGCGCCGCGGAGGACCATTTTAGTTTCTTCCAATCGGTTTAAAGTTTCCCGCTCCATATTTCTAATATCCCGAAACTGTTGAGCCGCTAAAACCAAAAAGGTTGCAGCCGTATAGTCCGCTTCCGCGATGGCCGGAACAGCTACCGCTCCCAATGCCGCCGCCATAAATCCCAGCGATAAGTGAGTTAAATGTCCATGCGGATATGTCGGGTAATTTCTATGGTCGTTGCGCAGCATAAGCACTCTGTTAATAACTCCTACCGCAATCCCCATAACGATAGCGTATAAATAATTTTCCATTTTATTCTTGAAAAGCCTTTTTGTTCATCAAAACATAAGCCCCTATCACGATAAACATCATGGAACATAGAATTAGAAGCGTTTTCAAAATTCCCGCGCTTTGGTTATTAGCCGCCGGAGCGTTTCCATTAAAGCCGCTGGCGCTGGAAACGCCTAAGACTGAAGATAGCGCGTCGGCAAACATTTTCACACCTTCCTCAGCCTCTTCTTTGCTATTGGTATGAGAACCCACTTCAATGAGTACAGAGCGCGGTGATAAATCCTGATTAAACACTCCTTTACCAATGAAAATTCCATTTGACAGTCCGGGTGTCTTTTGGTCCATCGCCGCTTTTATCTGTTTGGCAAACTCCAGATTAGTATTTTTATTAGGATTTTGTTTTCCCACCACCAATTTTATTTTAGTTACTTCTTTTCCGTTAATTTTAGCTTCGTATTGTTCCGGCGCTAATGCGTCTCTATGAACATCCAAAATTATGTTTGGATTTTTGCGCAGCAAAGACGCAGCCGTTTTACGAGAACGGCTGTAAGCGTTAAAATCATGAGGATTGTGATTGCTTTCACTATAAATGACATTTATTCCTAAAGATTTTAATTTATCGGCTAAAACCTTACCTACGTCGTATATACCTCCGTTCCCGTCAATACTTCCCCTGCCATCGCTGGGTACATAAGATTCATCACTGTGAGTATGGTAAATCGCAACCGTTGGTTTTTTGTTTTTTCCTTCTCCTAATTTTGCCTCAATATTAGCACTGCCCTCCGCAAAAACCCAAACATCGCTAACCTCGTCAAAATTAAGCTGCGGCATGTTTTCTTTGCCCTTATTGACACAATGAGCGCTCTCCGCTTCTATAGTTACCACCTGATAACGATAATTATCGGCGCTTATAAATTCATCCCCAATTTCAACTTCACCTGATATTTGCGTCAACGGCCGGTCTTGTTCATCAAGCAGGGTAAAATATTTTTCGCTTTCCGTTTCCGTAACCGCTTGGGCATTGCCTATATTCATCCCAGCCGCTATTAAGAAAAAAGCCCCTAAAATAACAAAAACTTTTTTATTCATTATCCTGCTGCCCTTCCGCTTCTTCTTTTGTTTCCCGGTTTTTATTCTCTTTATCAGCTTCCCCAGCAGATCTCCGCTGAAAATCATTACTCTGTCCTTCATCATTCATAGGTTTATGAGCCGGCCCAGATTGGCGAAAATGGTTTGCCGTTTCCTCCGAACCTCTTTCTTCTTGCAGCCCTACCTGAAGTTTTTCTCTGGTTTCACCAATAACTTCAGCCAGCACTACCGCTAAAACCCCTGATAAAATCAATGAATCAAAAGCTCCCGCGCCTCCAACATAAACCACTCCACGCAAACCGCTTCTGAATATATAGAAAAACTGAACTATATCCATAGTGAATACTCCCATAACCGCAGCAAAAAAAGCTCCCCGCCGCGAACGTCCTGCTATATAGGCAACAACGCCTGCCACTAACGGATAAATAAAAATAGGATCCATCAGTATATTTTCCGGTTCAGCACCCATAAAACGGCCGGCCGTATAAATAGCTAACGCCGTTACCGCCGCCGCCGCGATAGCTCGTAATTTCTCTTTAGCGCTCCCGGCTTTAATCCACACATAAACAGCCAAACCTATAGCCACGCTGCCGCCAAAATTAATAACGACCCGGTTACCCAGAGGCACATCGATAAAACTGCCTACAATGATCGCCGCTATAATTGCCAACGCGCCCTTATTACTTAAATACAATCTATCCAAAGCTCTGTGCGCCAGTCCAAAGTAAATCAAAATAGAAACAACAATTAAAATAATCAAACCAATAGGAAAATTGCTCATTTTTTAAGTCATCCTTTCACCTTTGAGTAAAATTAAATAATTTGCAATTATATTTCCCCTTTTCCCTGCCTTTATGTAAAAACAAAAAAGCATCTTGTTAAAAAGACGCTTTATTTTTAATAAAATATTTTTTTCAAAATCGTTCTGTTAGAAACGTTTAAACCAACCAAGAGCTAGGGGTCGTTTAGCCTCATGATATAACAAAACTCAGGCAGCCATGGAAGGAGCCAAAAACTATGGGACAAATATTATACTAAAGTGCCAGAACGGCAAAGGTGCCCTGCTGAGTAATATATAAGCTAGCGTGGCGGCACTGCAAGGAAGGCTACGTTTGGGAAGCCAATTTTTACAGCCGGCACAAGGGCGGAAATTTCCGGCAGTTTGACGGCAAGACTCCCTTGTGTTCTCGCTTGGTGAACTAAAATAGACAAGGATACAAAGCGAAATAACTAAAACGGAGCCGCTACAGAACTTTTATCCCCTAATAACTACACGGACGGAGAACGGGGTTTGGCAAAAGCCACATGAGAGGTGTAACGTGCCGTTCATTCGCTAAAAGCGATTTTGTTATTAAAGAAATAGTAATAACCACCAGGCATATCTTGATGACAGATATATTGATTCTGTATCAATTTCATGCAACAATAGAAATACAGAAAGGTGTGTGCCGATGGAACTCCGGGTATTGAATTATTTCCTGGCGGCAGCGCGGGAGGAAAACATCACAAAGGCCGCGCAACTTCTTCATGTTACTCAACCAACATTGTCGCGCCAGATTATACAACTTGAAAAAGAGCTGGACGTGAAACTGTTTGTGAGAAGCAACCACAATATCATACTGACAGATGATGGTATGTTGCTCAAACGCCGCGCAGAAGAAATTGTTGCGCTCGCGGAGAAAACGAAAGGTGAGTTTTCCCGCCGAGATGAACACCTTACGGGGGAAATCACTATCGGAAGCGGCGAGCTGCTAAGTATGCGGCTTCTGTCTGAAATACTTTCCTCTTTCCAAAAAAAGTACCCGCTTATTCGATATGAGCTATACAGTGGGGACGCAGACAACGTCAAGGCCCACATTGAAAGCGGATTGCTTGACGCAGGATTGTTGCTCAAACCTGTTGACATTGGGAAATATGAGTTTATCCGTATGCCCCTCAAAGAAGAATGGGGAATACTGACGCACAAGGATTCGTACTTGGCGGCCAAGGAGCATATAAGCCCGGAGGATTTAGTCGGTGTGCCTTTGTTGATCGCAAAGCGCGGTCTTGTGCAGAACACGCTCGCAAATTGGTTCGGCTCTCATTTTGAGCGTCTTGAAATCGTCGCGACATACAATCTTCTCTATAACGCCGCAATCATGGCGCAAAACAAAATGGGCGTCGCGCTTTGTTTGAAGTTATCCAGCACATATGATGAATTGTGCTATGTCCCGCTCTCCCCGGAACTCAAAATGGGGTCCGTTTTCGTTTGGAAAAAGAATCAGATATTTCCCCCGGCAACCGCGGCTTTCTTGGAACATATCAAGGCATACGCAAAAGGCATTTCTCGCGATTTAATATAAGTATTTTATATTTCTAAATCCCAGAATTATAATTAAGGTGTTCCCAATCGGAATGCCTTAGTTTTTATCGGAAGGAATTAGCCAAGTAAATGAAAAGAGGATTATTTTTGATTGTTGCGCTGGTAATGGCAATATCGCTGTCTGCTTGCGATGGTATAAAAGAGCCGGATTCCTCACCGTCTGCCACACTGGAAGCAACGCCGCCATCTTCGGCGGAACCCCCTGCCACAGCGTATTTTACGCCGGACGAAGCGAGCCAAACGGAGGTAACTGAAATGCAGAAATTGGCTATCACAGTTGGCAACACAAAGTTTACCGCGACGATGGCGGACAATTCTTCCGCAAAGGCTCTGATGAAACTGCTTTATGAAAAACCGCTTACAATAAAGATGCAGGATTACGGCGGTTTTGAAAAGGTCGGCCCGATAGGTCAAAATCTTCTGGCAAATGACGAGCAAATCAGCACGACAGCCGGGGATTTAATTCTGTACCAAGGCAATCAGTTCGTGATTTACTATTCGTCCAACTCGTGGAGTTTTACAAGGCTTGGCAGGATGGATAACGTTACCGCCGACGACTTGAAAAAAGTCCTTGGGAGCGGCGATGTAACTGTTACGCTTTCGATAGCGGAAAGGTGATTGTTGCCGTCCGGGGCAAATTAAAAAAGATGAGCAAAATGAAAACAATGGGTTATAAAATGAAAAAATTGTTTGTGATTGTTGCAGGGTTCCTGTTGCTTTTCGCTTTGCCGGCTTGCGGAAATGCTGAACCTGCTTCAAATGCGGAGCAGTCCGCAGAACCGCCAAACGCAACCGAACAAACGCTGGAAAGCGACGAAGCGGAAACGGAAACATCGAAGATTCCGAAAGCGGCAGAGCAAAAGGAGGCAGATACGATGAAATCATTGGTGGTATATTTTTCGTGGTCGGGCAATACCCGCTCGGTAGCCAAAGAAATCCAACAGCAGACAGGAGCGGACATATTTGAGATTGTGCCAGAAACGCCGTATACGGATAATTACGATGAGCTTTTGGACATTGCTCAAAACGAAAAGCGTGGCAATGCGCGTCCGGCAATATCAAGCAGTCCCGGCGATTTAGATGAATATGCGATAATCTATTTGGGCTATCCGAACTGGTGGGCGGATATGCCAATGGTCATCTATACATTTATCGACGATTATGATTTGTCCGGTAAAACTATTGCCCCGTTTTGTACGAGCGGCGGTAGCGGCTTTTCCGGTTCCGTAGGCACAATCAAGTCTATGGAGCCGGACGCAGAGATTCTTGACGGGCTTCATGTCAGAGATTCCGGCGCGGCGAATCCTGGCAGCGCGGTGACGGATTGGCTTGGTAAACTAAACCTTGCGGGATAGGAGGTATCGCGATGAAACGGTCGATAGCATGGGTGTTGTTGTTGGTGTTATTGTCATCTTGCGGCACATCGAATACACCAGTTGAAATAGGAAGCGCGGACATCGAAAACGAAAGCGCACCGACTGAAAATGTCACTACGGAGGTAAATAACGTGAATGTTCCAGAGAATTTCGTATTGATTCAAGGAGGCTCTTTCCAAATGGGCAGTCCTGATTCCGAAGCATGGCGCGGCGCGGACGAACAGCAACACACGGTAACGGTAAGTGATTTCTACATGGGCCGCTACGAGTTGACGCAGGAAGAATATCAGGAACTTGCAGTCTATAATCCAAGCACTTTCTCCGGCGCTAATCTCCCCGTTGAAAATCTTTCGTGGCTCGACGCGATTCTCTATTGCAACGTCCGAAGTGAGAAAGAAGGCTTGACGCCCGCTTACGCCGTAAACGGAGAAACGGTCACATGGGACCGCAGCGCGGACGGCTACCGTCTGCCCACGGAAGCGGAGTGGGAATACGCCTGCCGTGCGGGAACGACAACTCCGTTCTATACAGAAAACTCCATCAGCGCGGAAGAAGCCAATTATTACGGCCATTATCCTTACCAAATCGAAGAAAACTATTTTTCGCAGGGGAATTTGGATACCAAGCCCGGCGAATACAGGCAAACAACGTTTGCAGTAGGCGAATTTTCCTCTAACAAATTCGGGTTGTATGATATGCACGGCAATGTCGGGGAATGGGTTTGGGACTATTATGGCGAATACAGTACGCAGGAACAGAGCGACCCTCCCGGACCCGCTTCAGGAACGCTCCGCGTATATCGTGGCGGCGGATGGAATGATTTTGCAAAAAATATGCGTTCCGCTTACCGGGCAACATTGGCGGCTGACAAAGGCAGTTTCAATATTGGTATTCGCCTTGTCCGCAACGCGGCGGCAGGTTCAGGAAGCATCACCGCTTCCGGTCCGCAAAGTGAAACCGTTTCGGGCAACGGGAAAGTATTGATTGCCTATTTCTCTTGGGGCGGCAACACGAAAGGGATTGCGGAAGAAATTCAGCGACAGACCGGCGCGGATCTGTTTGAAATTGAATTGGCAAATCCTTATTCGAGCAACTACAACACTGTACTGGACGAAGCGCAGCGCGACCAAAAAGCGCAGGCGCGGCCGGAACTGACGAATCATGTGGACAACATGGAGCAATACGACCCCATCCTTATCGGATATCCTAATTGGTGGGCCTCCATCCCTATGCCGATTGCTTCTTTCCTCGAAGAATACGACTTTTCAAGCAAGACAATCATCCCGTTTTGCAGTCACGGCGGAGGGCGTTTTGGGCAGAGCCTGACCGCCATAGCAAAACTTGCACCAGGCGCAACAATGGGCAATGCTCTGTCAGTCTATTATTCGGGCGATTCGGGACTGTCTGATGACATCAGTAAATGGCTTGATGACAACGGGGTTAAAAAGCGATAAAAAATAGTTCAAATTTTGAAAGGAGAAATCATGGCTATTAAAGACAAAGTGGTAATCATCACAGGGGCTTCATCGGGAATCGGTGAGGCCACGGCAAAACTGTTGGCAACCAAAGGGGCGAAACTCGTATTGGGCGCTCGGCGCGAAAAAAGACTGCAAAAATTAACAGACGAAATTATGAAAGACGGAGGTACGGCGGTTTTCCAAGTGACGGATGTCACTAAGGCCGAGGACAATCATAGCTTGGTCGAGTTGGCAAAAGCCGAATTTGGAAAGGTCGATGTGATTTTCCTGAACGCCGGGCTTATGCCAAACGCGCCGCTGTCGAAACTCAAAACAGACGAATGGGATCGCATGATAGACGTAAACATGAAGGGTGTCTTGAATGGAATCGGAGCCGTGTTGCCGGAATTTATAAAACAAAAATCCGGCCATGTCATAGCGCTTTCATCGGTGGCGGGAATCAAGGTTTATCCGGGAGCGGCGGTTTACGGAGCGACGAAATGGGCGGTTCGGGCATTGATAGAGGCCTTGCGTATGGAATCCGCGCAGGAAGGAACAAATATCCGCACGGCGACACTCTATCCCGCCGCAATCAATACGGAGTTGCTTCAAACCATATCGGATGAAACGACTGCAAAAGGTTTCGGCGAACTGTATCAGGCTTACGGAATCAGTCCCGACCGAATTGCCAATATAGTTGCCTTTGCGATTGAACAGCCGGAAGATACCAACATCAGCGAGTTTACTGTCGGGCCGACAGCGCAGCCGTGGTAGTGCAGAACAAATATGCAAAATCTGAAAATACACGAAAGGACAGGTAATGATATGACAATGCAAAAAGTTACCGCGGGCAGGGACGCGTTCGGTGACTTCGCCCCCAAGTTCGCCCAATTAAATGACGACGTACTGTTCGGCGAGGTCTGGTCACGGGAGGAACAGCTTTCGCCCAGAGATCGCAGCCTGATAACCGTCACCGCGCTGATGACGAGCGGTATTCTTGATTCATCCCTTGCCTTCCACATGAGCAAGGCGGAAAAAAACGGAATCACAAAAGAAGAAATCGCCGAAGTCCTGACGCATCTGTCTTTTTACAGCGGATGGCCGAAGGCGTGGGCGGCGTTTCGGATTGCAAAGGAAGTTTGGACAGTTGAAATCCCGGATGAAGGTTTTAGCATTGACAAGTTGGGTGATGGGGCCATCTTCCCAATCGGTGAACCGAATGACATTTTCGCGAAATATTTTACGGGGCAAAGCTATCTGAAAATGTTGAACATAGAGGGCATTCCCGTAGCGCACGTCAGTTTCGCTCCCGGCTGCCGCAATTGGTGGCACATTCACCATAAGGGCGGGCAGATTCTGTTAGTAACAGGCGGCAAAGGGTATTACCGGGAATGGAACGGGGAAGCGCGGGAATTGCGGCCAGGGGACGTGGTTCATATCAAGCCGGAAGTGAAACATTGGCACGGCGCGGCGGTAGACAGTTGGTTTTCGCATATTGCTATAGAAATTCCGGCGGAAGGCGCGTCAAACGAATGGTGCGAGCCGGTAACGGACGCAGAATATAACAAATTGGCGTAAGGACAGGGTATTCACAATGGAAATAGCTGCAAAATCTAAGATGTATGTATGGCCGAAACAAGGGGCGGGATGAAAATTAAAAAGACCAGCAGGATTCTTGTGGATATGTCCATGACTGTGTTATTCTTTTTGATGATGGCATACCATCTGATCGGCGATGATTTGCACGAATGGCTTGGAGCCACCCTTTTCGCGCTGTTCATTTTGCATAATATTCTGAACCGAAAATGGTACGGCGGGCTTTTCAAGGGGAAATACACGGCGGGACGGCTTTTTCAAACCGCTGTCAACGTCCTGTTGCTCGCCGCGATGGTGGGAATGATGATCAGCGGCATGATGCTATCCCATGATGTGTTTGGCTTTTTAGACCTTAACGCGGGAATGTTAGGGCGCAGACTGCACATGATATGCGGCGTGTGGGTGTTTGTTCTTATGTCCTCCCATCTCGGACTTCATTGGGCCCTATTGCTCGGCGCGTCGAAAAAGCGCGCGGCGAAATGGACAGGAAGTAAATGTGTGATTGCTGTATCCCGGATTGCTGTCGGGCTGTCTGCCGCCTATGGGATTTACGCCTTTGCCGTTCGGCGGCTGTGGCAAAGGATGTTCTTGCTGATCGATTTTGTTTTCTTTGATTTTGAGGAACCGACGATCCGGTTCTTCGTGGATTATATCGCCATGCTGACGCTGTTTGCCGCCGCCGCGTATTATTTCGCGAAACTGCTGCGAAAACAGCGTAAACATTAACACGGATACAGGTAGGTGAAGCCGGATGATTGACGTGATCAGGCGGGAATGGATTTATATTTGGTATTACTTTACCGTGCAGCTTGAGCAAATCGCTCTCTATTGGGCGCTCGGCATGGTACTTGGTTCCGCCATTTCCGTATTCGGGAAAGAGAGAATCCACAGGCTTTTTGAAGGCATCCAAAACAAGCGCCTCGGCGTCTTGGGCTTGATTCCCGCGAGCCTGATCGGAATAGCTTC
>JAISDD010000196.1 GCA_031265005.1 Syntrophomonadaceae bacterium
AAATTAAGCAATAATAATTTTTAGAAAGGGGGGACATTTATGTCAACAGGTTGGATTATTGTTTTAATTCTTATCATCTTATTATACATCAATTTTCTTGTTAAAGAATCTAACAAAAAGAGAAAGGCTAAAGAAGCTTTAGAAAAAGAAATGAAAGCCCGTAACGCCACGCTTTCTTCATCCTTTAAACATGTTGCGGGGCTTCCTATACCCGAAAACACAATATGCCAAGTTTATGCCACTCCAAAAGGAATTGAAATTGTGGCAAACGGACAACAGTTTAATTTAGCGAAAGAAAAAATCATTGATGTTTCAAAGAGAACGGATGTTGAAATCCAGAAGCAATTAGTTTCAAGTGCCGGCGGTGCTGTTGGCGGAGCTTTATTGTTTGGCCCGGTTGGTGCTTTAATCGGCGGCAGAACTAAAACCAAAGACGCCAAGAAAGTTTCAAACTACTTAATATTTACATACCAAAAAGATGATGAACCGCAGTATGTTGGATTTGATATTGAGAACAGTACTAGCTTGGCGGAAAAATTTGTAAAGGAATTTCAGCAAAGCGGAACTAAAACTTTAACACAAAAAGATTTGTGACCAAATAAAACAGCCCCCGTGCAGCGAACACAAGGGCCGTTTTAAGACAGATACTATTTCAGAACAGGTCTGATACAGTACCCCGCCAATTCGGGATTATTGTATCATTTCAAGCCCTGTTTTGCAATAGGTTTGTCCTTAAAAAAGATAACCCTCGCGGGTCACAAGACAGACCAGCTATGAAAAGTCAAATAGGGGAAGAAAAAAATGTTGATGATTGATACGAGTTAAAGGAGGAAATTGCAATGCTTACTAATACCATAAGGAGACTTTTTGTAACACTTCTCGCAGTAGTCATGATTATGGCGACCATGTCACCTGTTGTGGCGGCAACAAGGCCGGTGCCAGAGCGGGGGACGGCTGGGTACTTGGACTTTATATCAAAGACCCCGGAAGAGCAGATGGAGTACATCGCAGGAGGCAAAGACACACCCGAATACCGACAATTCATTACCATGTACGTCGACCAACTCCTGACACGCCTTCCATCTGAACCGGAAGGTGTATTAACTTATCTGCCCGCTCAGGGTGATGAGTGGAGTTGGAAGAAGTTCTTTGGCAGCCAACCTGACTACCAAGTTATCAGAGACGAGGCTTATCGTATTGCCAAAGAACTGGATCTCAATAATCCAAATCTATCCCAGCGCGAAAAAGCTACCCGAATTGATGAGTGGGCAAGTGGAGAAAAAGGCAAGAAAGGGGAGCTGCTCAATACGAACGGCGAGATTCCTGCAGGCGATCCATGGATTATCACCGAAGGTCTGAACGTCTATCATGCTGGGCCGCTAATCAATCGTGAACGAAACATCAATGGAGTCAATTACGACTGTGATTCAAGGGCTGCAGGACTGTTGATATTATATCGTACAGCCGGTATACCCGCATATTATGTTCTCACTTTACCCGTACGTGCCAAAGCCGCCGGACACTTAGAAGCCGGATACTATCTTAATGGAGTCTGGTGGGTTACTGCCGGCAGGAATTATGGAGATGGAAAGCCAATCAGTTTAATAGACTACACTGCAAATCCTACAGTAACTACCGGAATAGACTATCGCGTTCCACCAACAGTTCAGGACGACTATGCATACAGACTTGCCACCAATGTTGTAAAGCCAGACCCCACCGGTCAAAAAGACATCATCTATGATTTTATCATAGACCTCGATGAACCATGGGTCAGGCCAAACGTCGAAGAAGATTTTATGAACCATAACTTGTTTTACAGTCAGTTCATTCACAACGGAGTGCCACTAACCAGAGGTGAGGTCGCCAGGTTATTATGCAACTACCTTAACATAGCACCTATGCGTAACGAACAAATTTTTTTGGATGTAAAGTCAGACGACACTAACTCGCACTACATCTGGGCTGTTAACCGCATGGGTATTATGACCGGTGACGATAACAACCAATTCCATCCCGACAGCGAGTTGACGATGCAAGAATTCGCTGCAATCGCCGCTCGTATTGTAGACTGGGGAGAACAACGTCTTAGCGACTTGATTATCGTCGCCGACAATGGTTCGACAGTGGGAGCAGCCCACATCATGACTACACCTGAACAAAGACTGGAAAAGCTCAAAGCAGCAAAAACTTCCGGCAAACCCAAAACATTTGCTGACGCAAATAAAATCGCGTCATGGGCAAAACCAGCTGTGGACAAGCTGAGCAGTCTGGGTATCTTATCCGGTGACGATAACGGATACCTCAAACCTACTGACACATTGGACCGACTTCGGTTCGCGATACTTCTCTATAAATTGGACGTCAATTTCGGCAACCACGGAGAAGGTTTGATAACTGGTCTAAATGGTTCGGTAGTGTTTTGAATTGTAAACCCCTCCGTATTTGGAGGGGTTTACAATTTTTTCAAGATTTTTTCATATTTTGCTTGCATTTCTCCGTATAAGACACAAAAATGCTAGGGCTTAAAAAACCCTAGCATTAGCCATTTCTAATGGAGCCAAGCACAGGACTTGAACCCGCAACCTACTGATTACAAATCAGTTGCTCTACCGATTGAGCTAGCTTGGCATATTTGTACCCGAGTTCCTGTTTTTATCAGCATGATAATTAATATACAAAATAATCAAAACGCTTGCAACATCTTTAACATATTTTTTTATTTAAGCATCTAAAAAAATCGTTTTGCTATGTTAAAAGCACCCATGTTACACAAACCTGTAATTCAATAAAATGGTTATATTTTGTTCATCGTACTGCTGCCTAAAATTCTTACTGTTAAAACATCATTCTCCAAACTGCTGGTTATTACTACAGAATGAGAAAAATTATTACGTATTTTCAGGTCTAAAGAACCATAAGCAATAACCGCGTCTCTATCCGCCCCTTCAGCTAATTCTTCCAAAAAAGGTTTTTCCGCAAAATTAGGCGCCCGTTCGGTAACTTCCAAATCGGCGGTCAAAGCCGCAGCATAAATAGCCGAAGCTAAATGGCTTATTCCTCCTCCTACTGTATCAGGCAGCCCAATGTCAAGCAGATCAGGCGCCAACAAGTAGCCAGACTGAATAATATTTACATCCCCTATAACAGAATTAAAAGAGAAAGTCTCTCCCGGCTTAATTAAAGTTTGATCAATAGCATTCACAGCCAAGCGAATATTATGCGTACGATTACGATGGTTCGGTAAATAAGCTGTATACTCAGATAATTCTTCATCTATGCCTGTCAAATCTGAAATCAGCACATCAGGAACCACTGTTTTTTTAGGCAATTCCAAAACCATATTTTTTCCATCATAATTGTGTATACCTTCTAACAGCTTTTGTTCGATAACATCATAATCCAACTCTTCGCCCATCTCTTCTTTGAGCAAAACTAACTCTCCGGTGTTTTGATATTCTAACCGGGCGTTTTTAGGCGGTTTATAGCTTAAATTACCAATATTATCAAGATACTCTGTCAATGCTTCTTCATTCCAGGATAATGAAGGATTTACATCTTGCTGTCTAACTTGCAGCTGGACTAATGTTACAACATCTTGTAAGTCCGTAAGCCGGCTATTATCTATAATTTCTGTAAGCGTTTTGTCAAAATCATAATTAAAGTCAAATCTTTGGGAATCAAAAATCCATCTTCTTTGCCCTTCCATAAGTATAATCCTTACATCCGGTTGTTGCTGCCCCACAGTGCTGGTCAACAACTCTTTCGCTTTCGCTTTTTCCAGCCCTCCTATATTTTGGCCGATGACATTAAATCCATACGGAATTTTAGCGTCATTTGGCATAATACAAAATGCACTCGCAAAAATGCTGAAACTCAGCTGAAAAAACGTTATTAAGGTTACTAGTATTATTCTCGCCAACATCAGCTACTAAACCCTTCTTCAATCAACTATCAAAATTCGTTAAACATTCAACACTAATTCTCTAAATTTACCTGCTTTAGTTACTCTGTCTACTATTTCCTCTGTAAGTGTTTCGCCTTGGTTAACCAACACTGCCCCATCATTATCTATAATGCTTTTATTGGAAATTTTCCCAATCAAATACTCTTTTTGCTTTTGCGCAAACAGCTGCGCGGCTGTTAACGGTTCGGTACTTTCTTTGGGAACATTTACTTCTGCCATTGGCGGCGTTATTTTAGGCGTTTCGCTGACAGGAGCAGGCCCCAGTTTGTCTAACTCGGTTTTTATAACTTCAGGTCTTAAAACATTTACTGGGCTAGTATTAGCAGGACTTATACTTTCGGCAACAACATCTGTCTCTGGAACTGGCTGGCTGCTTTGAAGATCATTTTCCGTGGGAATCTGCGCAGCGCTTTCGTCTTTGACTGCTTCCGGGCTCACGCCCGTATATATCTCACTCTTAGCTTCCGCAGGTTCTTCTGAAGGCAATACTTTTTCTTCATTTACATCAGGAACAGAAATCAGATCGTCTTCTTGATTTAAAGCAATATTGACAACCAAAGCGTCTTGGCCAAAAGTAATCATCTGCGCTGCGGTTATGAGTTTTTTTTCATTTTCTATGTTACTATACTCACAAGCGCTTACCCGTCCACTGCTTTCCTCAATAATTACTTCCGTTACTTTACCAATAAAATTCCCTTCCCTGGTTAAAACAGTATTGTTGATTAAATTGACGCCTTCATTAATTAAATCTATGGCGCCCAATATTTCATCTGGCTTTTTAACAGCATTTGAATGTTCAAGCATAACCGCATCTTCACCAATACCAATAATGTTGGAAAAAGGTATTACTCCTGTACCTAGAAACCATTTGTTATTACTCACTATAAAAAAGTCTACTGCTTTTTTGTGAGCGTTTATTATAATGTCTTCTACTTTTCCTATTTCTTTGCCTTCTGAAATACTGAATACAGTCAATCCCTTTATTAGGGTACTTTTTTTCACATTATTACCTCCTTGTCGTAAAAGTTTTATTTACATTTTATTTTTTTGATATAAAACTTCCAATTCTTCGAATATTAAATAAGCTAACTCCCCAGGTGGATTTAATCTAAGAATACTTTCAAGGCTCTCTATAGCTTCTAAAATATCACCCTGCTCTTTTAAAACAAAAGCTTTTGTTATCATAGGCTCAAATATTTCAATCGTTCTATCAACCGGCGCTTCTTCGGTCGTTTCAAACGCTTGTTTTTCTGTTTCTGTCTCTTCTTCTTTCTTTATTTCCGCTTTTAGCTGCCCTGAAACGTTTATTTCATTTACAAAATCTTTTGTTTCTATATCTGACGCAAAAATTTCTTCGATTAATTTTTCCTGTTCGTCCCCCTCTTCATTAATCTCTTCAAATAGAGAATTCCAATCATCTGTTTTTCCAACTATTCCCGGTTTTTGTTCTGCAGTTTCCTCTTTAACGTCATCCAAAAGATTTTCTGAGGCAGCGTCTTGCAGTACATTAATGGGTTCTCTTTCATCTTTATTAATTGTTATCGTAATGTCTTCCGGGAAATCTACCCGCGCATCTATATCATCATCTTCCGCTTCTTCAAATAAAGAAGATGCTTTCATCTTGTCTTCTAATATTTCTAGTATTTGCTCTTCCGCATCCGCTTTTATATCGTTTACCGGCTCATCAAGCAAACCAGTCTCTCCCAAATCAATTTCCTTATAAAACTCAGATTCCGCCGCCAATATACTTTCCGGCCTAGTTTTCTGTTCCCCGTCGTCTTCCACTTCTTCAAATAAAGAAGACATTTCAAATGTTTCTTCCAACATTTCTGGTATCTGCTCTTCCGTATCCGCTTTTATATCGTTCACTGGCTCATCAACCAAACCAATCTCTCCCAAATTAAATTCATCATAAACCTCAGGCTCTGCCGCCAATACATTTTCTGCCTTTAGTTTCTGTTCCCCATCGTCTCCTGCTTCCTCAGATAAAGATAACGCTTTAACCTTATCTTCTAGTATTTCCAGCATCTGAGTTTCATAATTTTCAAAACTTCTGTCCTCAGCAGTTTCCAATGGTAAAGCAGCTTCCGGTAAAATCGAAATATCTTCTTTTTGTTCCATCATTTCCAAGATTTCTTCAAGCGGTCCGGCTACATCTGCTTCTTTATTCTCAATGCCGCTTTCTTCTGCCTGTTCCAGCACATCTTTACATTCGCAAGGTTTTTCGGAATCCTGTTCGCTGGACAGCGCTTCCGCCTGGAGCGGGATTTCCTCTCCTGTATCACTTTCACCGCCGGAAATTATTTCTTCTTGAATATCCAGAGCAGCCAAGCTGGTTTGTATTCCTTCAGCCACTTCATCCTGTCCAGCTATATCTGCTTCTTTATCCTCAACGCCGCTTACTTCTGCCTGTTCCAGCACATCTTTACATTCGCAAGGTTTTTCGGAATCCTGTTCGCTGGACAGCGCTTCCGCCTGGAGCG
>JAISDD010000211.1 GCA_031265005.1 Syntrophomonadaceae bacterium
GGAAGTTTATCCAGTTGACGCACCGCCTTTTCGCAAAAAGCCTGCGCAACGCCATAAGCATAGTCAATCCCTCCGGAATCTAAAACGGCTTCTATGACCTCATTCACTCGTACATGACACATTTCAGGCGACGACAGCCAGAAGGCAAGTTCTTCTTTATTTTTTCCCCGGCGCAGAGCGTAAATAGCCGGCAAAGTTATTATCCCCTGCCGAATATCGCTGCCGGACGGTTTTCCTAATATTTTTTCATCGGCGATAAAATCCAAAATATCGTCAATTACTTGGTAAGCCATACCTAAATAATAGCCGAATTTTTTATGCAATAATATTTGATTTTCGGAGATATCGCAGAGCATAGCGCCCAAAGCGCAGCTTACTGAAAGCAGTACGGCTGTTTTCCTTTGGATACGCTGCAAATAATCCTTCATGCCCAAGTGCAAATTGTACCACCCGAACATTTGAATGATTTCGCCTTCACATATTTTCATACTGGCGTCCGCCAATACTTCCAGCAGATCGCTGCGATTATAGCCGGCAATAATCGATAAAGAACGGGCAAACATATGATTGCCCAAATAAATGGAAAAACGGTTCCCCCATACACTTTTTACTGTTGCTTGCCCGCGTCGGGTCAGAGAATTGTCTATCACATCATCATGAACCAATGTTGCCATATGAATCATTTCCAAAGCCGCCGCCAGCGGGATAACCTCCTGCAAATCTTCTTTATACATCTTCGCGGTCAAAAGGGTAAAAGCAGGCCTCAGTCTTTTGCCGCCGGCTTCTATAAAGTGGAGTGAGGCTTGGTTCATAATTTCTAAGAAACTACCAGTATACGCTTTTAATTTTTCTTCTACCGCAGCTAAATCATCCGCGATACTCATAAATAAAGCAAAATTCTCCATATAAATCCTCTCGCGGCCTGGGTCCGCAAAGTTTCCTTTTATCTTGATAATTTATCACAAAATCACAGAAAAAGCGAATTACATAACGTCTATTTCCCCTGCGGCGCCGGCTAGTTACACGATCCTGCGGCGTAACCCCACCCTCCGCTCCGGCATTATTGACCGGAATACCTGTTGTACAACGAATTTTCTATTCCCATGGCGTCCAATATTTTCGCGACTATGAAATTTATCATATCTTCTATGCTCTGAGGTTTATGATAAAAAGCTGGCATAGCCGGAATTATATGAACTCCCATCTCCGACAAAGCGAGCATGTTTTTTAAATGAATAGTGTTAAGCGGAGTTTCACGCGGGACTACAATGAGCCGCCGTTTTTCCTTCAGCGCCACATCGGCGGCGCGCTCCGTCAAATTCCTGGAACTGCCGCACGCCAGCCCTGAAATAGTCGCCATCGTGCAGGGAATTACGATCATGCCCGCGGTTATATGCGAGCCGCTGGCTATCGGTGCCCCGATATCTTCATTAGAATATACTTGCAAATTGCTTGAGAAATATTCTTGCCACAAGCACGGTTTTTGCTCGAAACAAAGTTCCATTTCTTGTTCCAGCACTATATACGCCGCTTTGCTTACAATCATATGCACATCATGTTCGCGCCTTAATAACTCTTGGATCAGACGAATCCCATAAACAACTCCGCTGGCGCCGGTTAAAGCTACAACATATTCTGACATTACCGTATTCCTCATTTTCGTAAAGTTTTTTAATAATCACAAATAATTATGGACCATAAGGCCGAGTTCAAAAATATCTTTTATTTGAGTATCTGTTTGGTTCCGCCTTTTTTTACAAAGTTATCTTTCTTTTGACTGTCGCCCCGTTTTTTAAAAACGCATATCTATTAAAGCAGCGATTAAAATTATCAGGCTCACATAACGGTTCAGCCCAAAAGAAGCAAAATTTACGCGGCTGAATTCTCCCGGTCTCACTATCCGGTGTTCTACAGCCAAAACCAAAGCCGCTATTATCACTCCGGCATAATACCACCAGGAAAGCGTAAAAACCTCTCCGGCACATATTAAGGAAACGATAGTCAATATATGGAGTACCAGCGAAAAACGCAACGCCCCTTTTTCCCCGAAACGGGCGGGAATGGAATAAAGACCGTTTACGCGGTCAAATTCTATATCCTGACAAGCATACATGATATCAAAACCGGCAATCCACGTCGCTACCGTAATCCCTAATAAAAGCGTTCTGACGTCGATTCCTCCGGCTACCCCGATATAACTCCCTATAGGCCCCAACCCTATAACGGCGCCCAGTATAAGGTGGCACCACCAGGTAAATCTTTTGGTAAAAGAATAAAAATACAAACATATCACTGCCAGCGGCGCTAATTTCAAACATAAGCTATTCAATTGCGCCGCTGAAAAAAACAGTAAAAGCAAAAACAAAAAAGCAATGAACCCCACCACTTTACGGGACAGCTTCCCGGAAGGCAATACCCAACCAGAGGTTCTAGGATTGGCTTTATCAATATGATAATCTATTAAACGGTTAAGGCACAAAGCGGCGGTCCTGGCTCCTATCATAGCCGCGGTTATCCATAAAATATCATGTCCGCTGGGTATCCCCCAAGCCGCTAAACAGGCCCCCAAATAAGCAAAAGGCAAGCCAAACAGCGTGTGCTCTATATCGATTAATGAAAAAAAAGCCTTTATTTTAGTCAATCCCGTATTCACGCCACCTTTTTTCAACCAGCCGCAGGATTTCATCCGTCATTATTATGTCATTGGGCCATTCTCGGTCATGCCCTTCCTCACGCCATTTTTTAGTTGCGTCTATTCCCATTTTGGACCCTAAAAGAGGTGAGGGAGCCGAATGATCCAAAACGTCTAACGGCCCTTCCGTAATCATGGTATCTCTGCGCGGGTCTACATTATTGTAAACTTTCCACATAACCTCAGCCGTATCTTGAACATTGACCTCAGAATCAACTACAAATATAAACTTGGAAAACATCATCTGCCCCATGCCCCACAAAGAATTCATCAGTTTGCGGGCATGACCAGGAAAAGCCTTTTTTATGGAAACAAACACGCAATTATGAAAAACCCCTTCCATAGGCAAATGCATATCCACTATCTCCGGTAACTGAAACCTAAGTAAAGGCAGGAATATCCTTTCCGTAGCCAAAGCCAGATAACAATCTTCCTGCGGAGGTTTTCCCACGACTGTGGCGGGATATATGGGATTTTTTCTGTGAGTTACAGCCGTTATGTGAAAAACCGGATAATCTCCGGCCAGCGAGTAATAACCGGTATGATCGCCAAAAGGGCCTTCCCTGCGGCGTTCATCTTTAGAGACGTACCCTTCGATAATAAACTCCGCGTCAGCCGGAACCTCTAAATCAACCGTAAGACATTTCACCATATCCACCGGTTTTTTTCTTAAAAACCCCGCGAATAACAGCTCATCTATTTCCGCCGGCAGCGGCGCGGTAGCCGCGTAAGTTACCGCCGGATCTCCCCCTAAAGCAACCGCAGCTGGAGTATCACGTCCGGCGGCGCAATTTTTTCT
>JAISDD010000270.1 GCA_031265005.1 Syntrophomonadaceae bacterium
AGATGGAAAAACCCCGGATTGAATGTGTAGAAAAAAATTTAGACGATAATTATGGGAAGTTTGTTATTGAACCTTTGGAAAGAGGCTACGGGACTACTT
This sequence comes from Syntrophomonadaceae bacterium, assembly GCA_031265005.1. Lineage (GTDB taxonomy): Bacteria > Bacillota > Syntrophomonadia > Syntrophomonadales > Syntrophomonadaceae > JAISDD01. The sequence goes on from JAISDD010000270.1 coordinate 100, forward strand.
TAGGCAATTCTTTGCGCAGAGTTTTGTTGTCTTCACTTCCGGGCGCAGCTGTTACATCTATTAAAATTGACGGGGTTTTGCATGAATTTTCTACTATTCCTAACGTTGTAGAAGATACTACCGAAATAATTTTGAATATAAAAAAGATGGTTATAAAATACGGGGGCGCGGAACGTAAAATTATAAGATTAGAGCATATGGGGCCAATGGAATTGACTGCCGCTGATATAACTCCTGACGCGGAGGTCGATATCCTAAATCCGGGGCTGCACATTGCTACATTAGACGAAGACGCGAAGATTTATGTAGAAATGACCGTAGAGAGAGGCCGCGGTTATGTGAGCGCCGATCAGCAACCATATAAAAATGACGATCTGGTGGGGCAGATTCCTATAGATTCCATATTTACGCCGGTTAATCGGGTTAATTTTGTGGTGGATAATGCCAGAGTTGGTAAAAGAACTGATTATGACAGTCTCACTTTAGAAGTTTGGACTAATGGCAGTATTAGCCCGGAAGAAGCGGTAAGCCTTTCCGCGCAAGTGCTGATTGAATACTTAAAACTTTTTACCGAAATAGATGATACCTGCACTCAGGTAGAGCTTTTAGTAGAAAAAGAAGAGGAAAAGAAAGACAAAGTTTTAGAAATGCTGATAGAAGAACTGGAGCTTTCAGTACGTGCTTCTAACGGATTAAAAAGAGCCAGCATTAATTCGGTAGGTGATTTAATAGAAAAAAGCCGCGAAGAAATGGGAAAAATCAGAAATTTAGGGCAAAAATCCTTGGAAGAAATAGAAAGAAAACTTATGGAATTAGGGTTAGCGTTTAAAAAACAGGAGGACTAGAGAGGAGGAACTCTGTTGAGTTATCGCAGAATGGGGCTCAGGAGCGATCACAGAAGATCACTTCTAAGAAATTCCGTTACTTCGTTGTTGGAAAAAGGCAAAATTACCACAACGGAAACCAGAGCTAAGGAAATAAAAAAATTTGCCGAACGCATGATCACTTTGGGTAAAAGAGGAGATTTACATGCCCGCAGGCAGGCTTTAGCATTTATAAACACAGATGCGGTGGTATATAAGCTTTTTTCAGAAATCGCTGAAAAGTATGCCGGCCGGCAAGGCGGCTATACCAGAATAATAAAGCTGGGCTTTCGCCGAGGAGACGGAGCGCCGATGGCTATTTTAGAACTGCTTGATTAATGATTGAGTTTAGCCAGGTAGAATTCTCATATGCGCCAGAACAATATCAGCTTTTGCAAGACATTAGCTTTCGGATCGAGGAAGGTGAGTTTGTAGCGGTTTTAGGCAGGAACGCATCCGGAAAATCGACTTTAGCTCGTCTGTTTAACGGCTTATTATTACCTGATTGCGGAAATGTAAAGATCGATGGACTAGATACCGGTAATCCTGAAGAATTGTTGGCTATCAGGCAAAAAGTAGGTTTTTTGTTTCCTTCTCCTGACCGGCAATTGATTGCGGATATGGTGGAAGATGAAGTAGCGTTTGCTTTAGAAAATTTAGGGTTGCCGACAAATGAAATCAGAGCAAGAGTTGAAGCGGCTTTAGAGATGGTAGCGATGGAAAATTACAAAAAACATCCCCCATCTCTTTTGTCGGGCGGCCAAAAGCAAAAAATATGCATTGCGGGAATATTGTCAATGCGTCCGAAATATATGGTTTTAGATGAGCCTACTTCACGGTTGGATCCTGCGGAGAGAATCGATATCTTAGCTACTTTAATGAGTTTGAAAGCTGAATGGGGCTTGACTTTAATATATATAACACATCATGTGGAAGAAATTATTGCGGCGGACCGGGTCTTCATATTACGAAACCGCCATGTAGATGATTTTTCTTTGTCTGAGTTATTGGAAAAACAAGAATGTTTATTGCAGTTAGGCATAGAACCGCCGGAGATAAGCAGATTGATTTATCTTCTTAACCAAAATAAACGGTTTGAAATTCCTTATGAAATTCTATCGGTAACCAATTTGGCGGATTTTTTATGCCGATAATTTTAAAAAATGTAAGCTATACATATCAAATTAATACTCCTTTTATGAGAAAGGCTCTCCGCGATATAAATCTGCATCTGGGAAACCATGAAATATTAGGGATACTAGGAGGGACTGGCTCGGGAAAGACGACTTTACTGCAAATCATCACCGGTTTATTGACGCCGGACAGCGGACAAATAGTAATTGATGAAGCGGATATAAAACATTACCGAAAAAAAACGGTCAATATATTTGATAAAATAGGCATTGTATTTCAGGTTCCGGAAGAACAAATTTTCGAGAAAAGTGTATTTGCCGAGGTAGCTTTCGGGTTGCAAAAAAAAAAATTATCTCCGGCGGAAATCAGCCGCAGAGTAGAAAGCGCTTTGCTGAGCGTAGGGCTTAGTGAGGATTATTATCAAAGATTTACTTACAGCCTGAGCAGTGGAGAAAAGCGCCGTTTGGCCATCGCGTCGGTTTTAGTTTTGGAAACAGAGTATATATTTTTTGATGAACCTACAGCAGGGTTGGATTATGAGGGACGTACTTTGCTGCTGGATAACATAAAAAAATTAAACGAGGAAAAACGGATCGGTATGATAATCGTTTCCCATGACCCGTTAGAATTGTTCAATGTGTGCCATAAATGTGTTTTCTTAAAGGATGGGCAGCTGATATTCTCAGGCGATCTCCAGGCGTGGAGGGATAATTACGAATTCTTGACCGGGCAGGGAATGGTATTTCCTAAATCACAGCAGTTAGTGTGTGAGCTGAAGCGCCGGGGTTGGGATTTAAAAGGTGAAATGAAAAATTTTGAGGAAGTTGCCGCGCGGATAATAAACTGTTATGATGACATATCTAACTGACCGGATGTTTGTCCTGAAGAGCAAGCTTGAGGAATAATTTATAACCATGAATCAACATTTGAATCTAGGGCAGTATATACCAGCCGCTTCTTTTCTGCATAAATTGGACCCCAGGACCAAAATAATAACTTTGGCTTGTTTAGCTGGCTCACTGTTTGCAGTGAAGTCTTTTTTCAAACTGGCGGTATTGATAATTATGATATTGCTGCTGCTGCTGCTGAGCAGGATTAGCGTAAAAATATACCTAAAAAGCTTAAAGCCGTTTATTATTATTTTTGCGGTTATTTTTGCGGTTCACATCCTGCTTGCGGATGGGGCGACTTTATGGCAAGTAGGTTTTATTAAAATAAGCCGGACGGGAATAAGCGCGGCTTTTAACGTGATAATACGCTTGATAGTCCTTGTTTTACTGGCCAGGGTTATTACGGGGACTTGCAGCGCCATGTCTTTGACTTATGGGTTAGGAAAATTATTAAGCCCGCTAAATAAGATAGGCTTCCATACGCAGGAACTAATCATGATAATGATCATTAGCATGAGATTTATACCGATATTTTCCGAATCGGCTCATCATATCAGCGTTGCTCAGCAATGCCGGGGCGTCGATTGGAAAAAGGGAAATATAAAAGAGAGGCTGGTCCATATGCTGGCTTTGTTGGTACCGTTACTGCGTATAGCTATGGAAAGAGCCAATGATTTGGCGGAAGCGATGGAAGCGCGGGGCTTTCACACCGGAGCGTCCCGAACGTCGCTTAATGAGTGGGCTATGAAAAAAGAGGATTATTTTACTCTGGTGATATTAGCGTTAACATTTGTTTTCATAATATTTTGGCCCTATTTCCGGTAGAGTTTTTGAGTTTAATTAAACAGCCGGGCGGAAGGCTGTAAAAAATGGCAGGAATATGTCAAATGAATTTGTTTTTATACTATTCTCTATTAAAAACGCAGACAAATGTTTGCCTGCGGCTAAGGAAAATAGTATGTACTAATCCGCTTTAAGGGAACATATTTAATGCGGATTAGTATTATAGACGTTTTGGGCAGTTGCATCTTGAATAAAATTATTATGGTTATGGTATGACCGCAATTGTTTAAGTATTATAAAATTTTATGATTATGAAAAAATAAATGGTAAATTATATCATAGATTTTCATATAGTGCCCAATAAGTATATAATATTTGACATAAGATAATTAGGGGGATTTATTTTATTTGCGGATAAAAAAAGGAAGTGCGAAATCGGCGTTATTAGTTGGTATATTTACGGTATTATTGGCGTTTGTTATTGGGATAGGGTCGGAAATTATTTTGAATTTCCTATCCAGTTTTTGGGTGGGCCTGGTATTGTTGCTGATCATTATTTTCTTAGGTATTTTTTTCGATTTACTCGGTACAGCAGTAACTGCCGCTACTGCTCCGCCTTTTAATGCTATGGCTTCAAAAAAAATCAAAGGCGCCACTCAAGCTGTACGGCTTCTAAACAACGCCGGTAAATTTGCTAATTATTGCAATGATGTTATAGGTGACGTGTGCGGCACTTTAAGTGGCGCCGTTGGTGCGGGAATTGTCGTTAAAGTCTTGGCGGCATACCCTTTTATAGACGCCGCTCTTTTAAGCGCATTGATTACCGGTTGTATAGCCGGGCTTACTGTGGGCGGCAAGGCTTTTGGCAAAAACATTGCGTTAAACTATTCCAACCAAGTTATTTTCCGGGTAGCGGTAGTGATGGCTTTTGTGGAGAAAAAGGTTCCCATAACTTTTTTTAAAAATAAAATTTAGCCTTCTTTAGAGCTTCATGACTTAAAAGCGGTTTTTTTAGCTGGTAAATTTATCAGCAAAGGGCTATGTACGGATTGCTGTGCCGGGCTGATATTCACCTGTCTGACAAAAAAGCTGGGATAACGCTGAAAATAAGTTTATACTATTCTTATTAAAAACGCAGACAAATATTTGCCTGCGACTAAGGAAAATAGTATCTACTAATCCGCTTTAAGGGAACAGATTTAATTGCGGATTAGTATTATAATAAAATTAAAGAGGTGGTAATAAATGTCATACAAGACGTTGATTTTGGAGAAAGAAAATAATAGGGCGGTTTTAAGTCTCAATCAACCCCATACCAAAAATTCCATGAGCCATGAGCTGAAAAATGAATTTGGTTCAGCGATACAAGAAATACGAAAAGACAAAGAACTTAAAGTGTTGGTAATTACAGGCGAAGGAGATTCTTTTTGTTCGGGCGGAGATCTTAATTCAGCTTTTTTTATGATGGATGATGCCCCTGTGGAAGGGAAAACTAAATTGATCGAATTTTATAAAAGTTTTCTTAGCCTAAGAGATTTGGCTATTCCTACCATTGCGGCTATAAACGGCTATGCGGTCGGAGCCGGATTATGTTTAGCCTTGGCTTGTGATATGAGAATTGCCGCGGATAACGCCAAAATGTCCATGTCTTTTATTAAACTGGGTTTGCATCCGGGCATGGGAGCTACCTATCTGCTCCCGCGGCTGGTGGGCGCAGCCAGAGCGTTTGAAATATTTCTCACAGGAAAAATCATTTTGGCGGAGGAAGCTTTAAGGATCGGATTGGTCAATCAGGTAGTCGGCGCAGATCAATTAAGAGACGCCGCGTTGGATTTAGCGGCGCAAATAGCTGGATATCCGGCTGTTCCCGCCCGTTATTTGAAAAATTCTATTTATAAAGGGCTAGACACTGACTTAGGCAGCGCTTTAGACTATGAATCTTTTGCCCAAGTCGTATGTGCTTCAACACAGGATATGCGCGAAGGGATCAACGCTTTGAAAGAAAAACGTCCTCCGGTGTTTAAAGGTTTTTGAAAAATCAGATTAAAAGGCGGCGGTAAATGTCATATGAAAGCCACCTTATTTTTGAAAAAAGAAAATGACGATATAGCTATTTTAAGCCTTAATTCAGCCTAATACCAAAAACCCCATAAGTGAGGACGGTTTATAAGTTCATAAGTATATAAGTATCTAAATCAGAGGGAAATTTGACTTCCACCTGGTCTTCTCCATAAGCTTTGATAAGTACGCTTCCGTTCAGTTCAGCGCTGATATTTACATAAGGATCGTTTTTTATAGTGCCGGCAGTTTCGAAAATGATTGTTTGCAGATGATTGTTTTCATCTGTGGTCAGGATACATTGAATATCATTCAAAGAAATTGCGGGAACGAAATAGCGTTTTAATCTTGAGCTTAACGCGCTTCCGTCGAAAGTTAAAGTTATTTTAGCATTGGGAACATCCGATTCCATAAATAATTGCTTAACATAATGGTCAAATTGAGTACTGGTCAAAGGCTGCAATGCGTTAATATTATTTTTACTAGTACTAAAATCAACATACATGATACTGATAAGATTATTGTTTGAAAGATCAGGTAAACTTATTTTGGTTTTAATATTTTGGTTACCGGAATAGTAATTTATGTAAAAGTAACCGTCTTTTATATAAATTTTAACATCGGTATAAGGGAAAAAATTTGCGAAAGTTGATTTCATATCCATAGCTAAAGACAAGTTTTCGTCCTCTTTAGCGGACATAGTAATATTACCGCGTAAATTCAGCGGCAATGCCGGTACCGGAGAGTTATTGAACTGTTTGATGCGAACGTTTACATCGAATTGAGCATCTATGGAGGTCAAATAACCTGAATTGGCGGTAATTTGAGCCCACAGGGGCCTGTAATCGGGACTGTCAGACGTCCAGTCGTTGATCAAAACCTGCCGGTTTTCCTCGTTCCAGTCCACTTTATAACCTGCCGCTTCAGCGATAAAACGTAGCGGAACCATGGTATACCCGTCTTTTATCACCGGAGGAACGTCTAATAGCCCGGGATTATCGTTAACAATGGCCGTAGTGCTGCCGATGGCCAAAAGGATATAAGTTTCTGAGCCGCTGCCG
>JAISDD010000120.1 GCA_031265005.1 Syntrophomonadaceae bacterium
AAAGCGCCAGAGTCGCGGCGTTTTTGCCAAAGGCCGTGGTAATGACGCCGCTGCCGGAGTCAACGACAAGCTGCTCGCCGCCGCTTTTTTCCTCCCAGCCATACTTCTCCGCGTGAATCGCGACGAGCGCGTCAAAGCCGCTGATCTGGTAAGGCCGCAGAACGCCTTCCGGAATTTCCGCCGTCATCCCGCCGTCCGAAAATGCGTCCTTGCCGCTCGGATACTCATGTGCAGTTGCTGAGTCATAGGATGTGTCAATGGTCGCGGCGGGGAACATCAGGTCCGTGCCGCTCGCCACATCTTGCGCCGTGATTGTGATGGGTTGGGTGAGGAATATGAAGTTGGGCGTCCATTTGTTGGACTTATAATCGTTGCTGTAGGTGTTCAGTATTTCAACATTTTTTACGAGTTCCTGATATGTGACTGAATTCGGTTTTACGTAAATTTCCGTATCACGTGGTATGCCGTGAATAGGCGACCTATTTGAATAAGTATTCTGATTCGAGGCGCTCTGCCCCGCGTAGTTGTACGTGTTATGATAAAAGCTATCAGTGATTTTCAGTTCGGTATTGTCGGCCATTATCACGATGCGCTTCAGTGGGTTTTTGATTGTGTCTGTTTCTGCAAAATGCATAAATAGTCTGTTGCCAAGTCGAAGATTTAGCGGTTGCAAAAGAACCAACTCTTCCATAAAATCAGGCTTATCAAATACGGCAGTTACTGTAGTGCTTGTCGTCCCAAGTCCTGTCACTTCTGCTGGAAATGTAACACTGCGGATCAAACTGTAGACAGTTGTGCTTTTGTCGCCAACAGCTTTGTCGGCAGAACCGTTTATAAAAGTGCCCGAGGCTGTGGTATCGCCGCTTATTCCCGGAAATGAGACGCTTTTCAATTTGGGGCAGGTTGAAAACATATTGGCAAAACCGCTGCTGTAACCAGAAAATACATCAGAGCAGAAAGTAACTGTCTCAAGATTAGTACAATTTTGAAACACACTGCCGGCAATTTGCTTAACAGAGTTAGGGATTTCGATTTCCACAAGACTTCTACAACCCGAGAAAACGGTTCCTCCTATACTAATCAAGCTGTCTTTCGGAAATTTTACAGTTTTCAACGCTCCACATACATAGAAAGCATAAGAGCCAATGTCAGTGATGCCCTCGGGAATTGCGATTTCATTTAGACTAACGCAACTATAAAAAAGTCCCGCAGGAAAGGCGGTAATGCCGGGCTTTCCTGTGGTTTTATCACACAAGAAAACGGCATTTTCAAGTGTTAGACAATTCGCAAAAGCGCTCATATTTGATGTTACCGGCAAGTCTGTAACGCTGGCGGGGATTTCAATGCTCGTTATTGAAGTACCAGCTATAAACGAGGCCCCTATTGTCGTCAAGCCGCTTGGTAGAGATAATTCGCCGAGTTTTGTACAACCATTAAACGCTGACAGCCCAATCGTTTTCAGCGAATTGGGCAATGTCAGCAATTCTAAATTTGTACATTGATAAAATGCATAATCGCCAATTTCTTCTAATAGGTCGGGAAATACAATACTGGTAACACTTATTCCTCTGAAAGAATTTTTCCCGATTTTCATAAGCTGTGAATCTGATTCAAAGCTAATCGAAGATATTACTTTATTGTCTCTAAATACAGCATCCCCGACAGCAGTAATCGAAGCAGGTATTTCCAGAGCGCCGCCGGGTCCTTCGTATTTAGTTAAAACATTGTCATCAGAAGTAAATTTATGCGGGTTACTCTCAACAGTGCTATCCACTGTGATAATGATTATATCACCGGCTGACACTATTGGAGCAATCCCCAGCAAAAGCGCAATAATTAAAAGAAACGCGGCGCACCGCGCTGTGAAGCGCGGTGCCGCACCAGCAACACGTTTCATGACGCTTTTGTGGGCTTAACGCGATTGTGGAACGTGATTGTGTGTTTGCTCACTACCACTCCGTTTTCATTCACTTCTCTGTGAATCTCAAATTCGAGCTCCATCCTCTCGAAGCACACAGTCATGTAGTAAACGTCATCGCCCTCAATATCTTCTGTCGGCAGCCACGGAACCGGATATTCTCCCGGCGCTTTTTTGAAGTATCCGGGACCGTGCCAGCTGGAGTCTTCGTCGCCGTGATCTGGTGGAGCTATATATGGGACATACTGTCCGGGTTCGGTACCTGCAACAGGTTTCCCGCGGAAAATCATCGGTCCGTAAAATTCGTATTTTCCACCGGTGAGATTACCTTCGCCATCATATTGGAAATCGAAATAGCCGTTAAACGGAAAGTCATCATCATGCACTTCTGATAGCGAATCGGGATACCTTACGCTTACTGTTCCCTCTTCGCCGTCATAAGTGATAACTAAAGCTTCGAAAAACTTGTGTATGCTGTCCGTCAGCACATCACTGATCGTGTAATCCACATTATCTTCAGTTACTACCATATGGAGCAGTTTAATCAGTACATCGATAACCGTGATGTCATCTTCGGTTTTGCCCTCCGGTATGTCGATCTCAACTATGATCGGTATCAAAAATCCAACTGCTCCAACTAATGGGTAAATCGCAAGTGGCGGCGGTGGGTTTATCTCTGTGATCGGGTCAACATTCACGAGTTCGCCCGTTATTGTGCGTTCGCCCCAAGCGAGGTAAACGGCGACTTTGAGCGTGTTGCCGGTTCGCCCTATGACCTTAACTTTTAATGCTCGGTCAGCGTGGCTGATGCTCCTGCCGTGGAAGCCGCTGAGGTTCAGGTTGTTAATGTGCGACTGCGTGATTTCTATTACGCGCTTGTGGATTTTGGCGAGTTCTTCTTTGTTTAGGTCTTTGATTTTGTCTTTGTCGTTGCTCATTTTGATTGTCCTCCTATGTAAATATCAGTGTTGTTTGTTTAAGGTTGAGTGTAGGGGTTCTGTCGGCGAATGCACTATGCTTTGTCGCAATCGCCGAGCGCGGTGTCGGGGTAGCTGGGGTCGGACGCTTCCCATTGCTCTGAGGCGGGGGCATAATTGAAGCTCGTCCATCCCGTCTCTTGCTCGTTGCGGCTGTCTGTGTTGATTTGCATTGTGTTACTCTCCTTTTTGTGGGGCGGATCGTGATTTTGCCCGTGGTTTTGCGAGTTGCGGGGCGCGCGGCGCGCCGGGTGGTGCGTTGGGGGGCCGGGTGGACGGCGGGCGGGGCGTCGGGGACGCCGCCCCCTACGGGTGGTCGGGCGGACTGTCAACCGTTTGTGCTTGCATTTGCGTTGCCTCCTGTAATATGATGTTCAAAATCGTTGTGACAGCGCCGCAATCGCATCGCGTGTGCCACTCGCTATCTTAGCATCAAGCCGCTATTCCGGTTAATCTTATCGTCTGGCCTTGCACTTTATCGTATGGACTTGAAACAGCAACCGGTAAGTTAATTGTCCTATCGATATGGCAGAAGAATACTTCAACTTTATCGCAGAGTGATTTTGCAGTAATATCAAGTAGGGCATATCCGTTGGACATACTATCAGCGGAAAGCTCATAACACACTCCGGAAAAGGTAACTGAGTTCGCATCGCTGTATTTTTTAATTTTTCCGCCAGATGAAATCAGTACAAGCAACGGATCACTTATGAATTCCCACTCACTTTCATCTAACGAGAGTATTATTCGATTGCCATTCCCGCTTTTGATTGGCTTATCCCAGTAAAAATGGATTTTAATGCTGAAACTATTATCACTGATTTTTTCGGAAGTCATTTGATAGTGAAAATTATTTTGTGTATCAAGAATAAAGGAATCCGGTAGTTCGCTTGCTATAAAACACTTTTGATAACGCGTCAGATTTGCAAGGTCACTCGCAGAAAGATATTCCGTCAGCGAAATTGGCTTTTCTTTACTCGTAGAGAATATAATTATTAAGAATATCGTCGCGAGAGAAGCGATTGCGAAAATTAGATATTTTTTCTGCATGGGTTTTAT
>JAISDD010000001.1 GCA_031265005.1 Syntrophomonadaceae bacterium
AGGAATTGGATTTATTCCTCAAAATAACTGCTATTTCAGGGATGGGAGCCAGGGCGGCTTTGAACGTATTAGGGACTTTGACACCAAACGAATTCTATAACGCGGTGATCAGCCAGGACGAAAAAACTTTGCACAAAATACCGGGTATAGGTAAAAAAAGCGCTCAGCGTTTAATATTTGAATTTAAAGACAAAGTGGACTTGCAGAATATTAATTTGGAAAAAAGCGGCGCTGAAATAGACAATGATAATTATTTGTTAGAAGCGTTAGAAGTTTTAGGTTATAAACGCAATGAAATAATGCCTTTGTTATTGGATTTGAAATCCCGTAACGAAATGGATGAACGGCCTGAGGAAAATATTAAAAAAATTCTGCGTTACAAGGCAATGAGCGTTAAGTAATCATTCCGGAGGTATATTGACGATGTCGGAAGAAAGAATTGTTTCGGCCCGGCTTTTGCAAGAGGAAGAAAATGAAATATCTTTGCGGCCTGCTAAGCTGGATGATTATGTCGGGCAGGAAAAAGTAAAGGAAAGTGTGTCTATTTTTATTCAGGCGGCGCAAAGCCGCAAAGAGACTTTAGACCACGTGCTGTTGAGCGGGCCTCCCGGGTTGGGAAAAACTACTCTTGCCAGTATTATTGCCAATGAGATCGGAAGGCCGATTCGCAAAACTTCTGGGCCGGCCATTGAAAGGCCGGGAGATTTAGCTGCTATACTGACCAATCTGGAGATGGGAGAAATTTTGTTTATAGATGAAATACACCGTCTCAACCGCAGTGTGGAAGAAATAATGTATCCGGCTATGGAAGATTACGCTATCGATATAATAATCGGCAAAGGTCCGGCGGCCCGAACTCTGCGTTTGGATATACCGCCGTTTACTTTGATTGGCGCAACCACTCGCCCTGGATTGCTAAGTTCGCCGTTGCGCGATCGTTTTGGCATAAATTGCCGCTTGGATTTTTACAATAACGAAGAACTCAAGCTTATTATCGACCGGGCGGCCGCTATTTTAACCATTGATATAGCCAAGGAAGGCGCTGAAGAAATAGCGCGGAGAGCTAGGGGTACTCCGCGAATAGCCAACCGGCTTTTGCGCAGGGTACGCGACTACGCCGCGGTGAAAGCGTCCGGAAAAATAACTTATTCCGTGGCGCAAAAAGCTTTAAACATGCTGGAAGTTGACGACAGCGGCCTGGATTTTATGGATCGTATGATTTTAGAAGCCATAATTGTGAAATTCGGCGGCGGGCCGGTAGGACTGGAAACTTTGGCGGCGGCAGTTTCGGAAGAAAGCGATACGGTTACTGAAGTTTATGAACCGTATCTTTTAAAATTGGGGTTTATAAATAAAACTCCCCGCGGCAGGGTAGCTACTCCTCACGCTTATAAACACCTGAATATTGAAATAGCCAACTTGCCTGAAAGCAGTTTGTTTAGTAATGATGAGCCTTAACAGGCGACAGGAGAAATCCCTTTGAAAAAAATATTATTGCATATATGTTGCGGGCCGTGCGCTACTTATCCCATGGAAGTTTTGCAGGGATATGGATATGATGTAATGGGGTATTTCGGAAATCCCAACATTCATCCTTATACAGAATACTTGAAACGCCGCCATTCTGTGGAGCAATTGGCTGCTATAAAAAAGATTAAGGTCGTATATGAAAATGATTATAATCCTGTTTACTATTTTAATACTATCGCTTTTCGGGAAAGTAAACGTTGTTTCTTATGTTATCAGATGCGTTTGGAGCAGGCGGCTCATATCGCTAAAAAAGGCAAATTTGATTATTTTACAACTTCGCTTTTAGTAAGTAAAAGGCAAAAACACGATTTGATTAAACAAGTAGGCGAGTATACCGGCCACAAATATGGAATACCTTTTTTATATGAAGATTTTCGGATCGGTTATGAAAAAAGCCGGGAATCAGCTAAAGAGATGGACTTATATCGTCAGCAATATTGCGGCTGTCTTTACAGTGAATATGAACGATGGGCCGGAAGGTCCGCCGTGGATTCTGTAACGGCTAGGAAAAGCTTAACATGAATAATTTGGAAGGGTTTGCGAAATTAATACTAGCGGCTGGCGTATTAATTATTCTCGTTGGAGCATTTTTGCTGCTGGCAGCCAAATTATCAGGCGCTGGGTTTAAAATGCCCGGAGATATTTTCTATCGGGGCAAAAACTTCAGTTTTTATTTTCCTATCGTTACTTGTCTGGTAATTAGTTTACTGTTTAGCGTACTTTTTAATATATTTTTCCGAAGATAGGATTTAACATGACCGACACTCAAAATGTTTTCAAAAAATCCGCTTATGAATTTCAGCTCCCTTCAGAGCTGATAGCCAAATATCCCAGCGAACCTCGAGATATTTCGCGTTTATTGATATTAAACCGGAATAACGGTAATATAGAGGAAAAAATATTTACCAACATTAAATATTTTTTGACCTCAGGAGACGCGTTGGTAATAAATGAAACCAAAGTTATGCCGGCGCGGCTTTTAGGTGTAAAAACCAGTGGCGCTCAAGTGGAAATCTTACTTTTGCGGCAAGAAACTTTCGGTATCTGGGAAGCTCTAGTAAAGCCGGCTCGCCGTCTTAAAGCCGGTGCTGTTGTTGAATTTCCGCCAAGCCCGGTGCAAGCTGAAATATTGGAAGAGCTTGAACAAGATGGAGGACGAAGAATTAAGTTTCACAATTGTGCTGATTTTCTTGTTTTCTT
>JAISDD010000106.1 GCA_031265005.1 Syntrophomonadaceae bacterium
ATATAATTAAGATAAAAATTCGGTCTTTGGTAGTCCTCAACGTGGACATTCCAAAGTTCAAAATCTCTCTGTGTTACCTTCACTTGGTCAATAGCTGCCATCGGCTGTAAGCCCGACGCGCCCGGTGTCGCGTTGGCAGCGTCCAGCGTGGCGCTCCCGCTTTGCGGCGCCTCCGCTCCGTCGCCGGAAGCTGCGCCGCTCTCCTCCGCAGCCGCACCGGCGCTGTTCTCCACCTGCGGCTCCGCCGCCAGCGCAAAGCTGGGCAGCGGCATGAGCGGCAATACCATTGCCATGGTAAGCAGGATGGATAAGAGCTTGGCGCTAAATTTTTTCTTCATTTGATAATTCCTCCTTTTTTTTAGTTTTTGGGTTTGAAATTCATCTGTCATACTGGCTTTATGCCCCCCGCTTTCCGAGACATGTCATACCGGCCTGCACCGTCATCGGGGGCGGGCATCCTCCCTAAAGGGAGGACATGCATACGTCATTCCGGCCTGTCCTCGCGCAGCGGGGGCTTTATGCCGGAATCCAAGTTGTATTTATGGATTCCGGGACAATTCTTCCCGGAATGACGATCGTTGTTTTGGATTCCGGGACAGTTCTTCCCGGAATGACGATCGTTGTTGCCCAGAATGACTAAGGCGTCCACAATCTTGTAACCTGAAAGGTCATCTCGTGACCCGCCTGTACTCGCATAGCGGGTGAAAGGTTATAATTCCGCGTATAAATCCCGCCATTCAGGATTAAACTTGTTGATAACATTCATCTTATACATCCGCCGCCAGCCCTTTATCTGCTTTTCTTGTGTTATAGCAGTTTCAATATTCCCGCAATCCTCATAGTAAACCAAATCATGCACACCGTATTTTTTCGTAAACTCGTCAACCAAATCATTCCTGTGTTCGTACACTCGCCGGAGTAAATCAGATGTTACGCCGACATACAGAGTACCGTTAAATTTGCTGGCTAAAATGTATACATATCCGGTTTTCATGGTGTTCCAATCTCTCTTGGATTCTGGGACGAGCCCAGAATGACAATTTCTTGCCCCGTCATACCCTGCCGCCTCCCGGCGGCGGGCACAAGGTTCCGGCTTTATGCCCCCGCTGCGCCCCCGCTCCGCGAGGACAAGCGAGGACCCTCCCTGCGGGAGGGCAGGCAGGCCGGAATCCATATCCTTTTGACAGTCATAATGGTCTCCCTCCTTTATTTTAGTTTTCAGAGACGCGCTTCTCTGTGTTCAGAGATGCGGCAGTCTGTTTGCGCCGCTGCTCCGGGATGGGGTTGAAACTTGTCCCCATGGTTGTTTTTTTGGCTTCCGGGACAGTTCTTCCCGGAATGACGATCGTTTTTTTGGATTCCGGGATCCTCCCTTTGGGAGGACAGGCAAGCACAGAATGACGATCGTTGTTGCCCAAAATGACGATCATTAATATAGCAGGGCGCTGCTCATAGAACTTTTTCATTTACAATCATAAGCAAATACCTCCGAATAAAAATTCCTCAAATAAAAAAATCCTGCTTCATCATAGCAGGACAAAGGAGATTTTTTATAGAGAGAAAACACCTTGATTCGCAAAAAATAAGGGTGCGTTTTAACCTAATATTATAAAAAAACAGTATAGGTGTTTTCGCCCATGACCACCCGGAAAGCCCGGAGGGGCAAGGGTTCGCGCGACTGAACCCCGCGATCGTCCCGCCGCGTGATTTTGAACCAGTTTTTGACAGGAGGGAGCTGACATAATTCTGTAAAGTCTTTTCAGTGACGACTATTTCAGCCGCAATATCAGAAGTGTTTTTGGCGGATTAGTATCATAACCAGATACTTATTTCTGATGGTTCCGGAGTTATATGATGAACTATATTAGTAAAATCAGCCATATCGTTCAGGGTCAGGCATACCTGCCCGTTTTGCAAAAAAGGGGAAAGGCTTAAATATTTTTCCGTACCGTTGACATAATATTTTTCTTGCCCGATTTTTAACTGGTATGCTTTGCCTCCGTCAATGTTGAAACTGAAAAAACCATAGCCGGTTAATTGATCGAATCCTATGTTTCCTAGATCTATAGCCATAAAATCTAATAATTCCCTGACATATTGGGGGAGGGGATAGCGGCCGAAACGCTTAAAGAAATGCGAGCAAATCAGAGCGGCGGCTCCTGAGATATGCGGAGAGGCGACAGAGGTCCCCGACAATTTAGCATAAGTGTTGTCTAAATAAGTGGAATAAGTGTCCACGCCGGGAGCAGCTATATTGATGTTAGAGTTAGAGTTGCTGAAGTTAGCGCTTTGGGTGTTATTATCCACAGCCCCGACAGAGATACATTCCGAATAAAAAGCAGGATAGGAAATCTCATCGGTAACACTGTCTCCGTCCCCGGCGTTGCCCGCGGCGCAAATTACGACGATGTTGTCGTTCAAAGCTTTTTTTATTTCATTGTGCAAATCGGTATGAGATAAGGGGCCGCCCAAGCTAAGGTTCATGATGTTTACTTTTTCCCCGTTCGCTCCGCGCCATTTACGCGCCCAGGATATACCCTTGGCGACATTGCCGAATGTTCCCTGGACGTTCCGGTCCAATACTTTTACCGCCAATAATTTCGCGTCCGGGGCTGCTCCCAGGATAGCCCCATTGGCCGCGATAACCCCTGCTACGTGGGTGCCGTGGCCATTTTCATCCAGATAGTCTTTTTCCATAAAGCCGTTAACAAAACTGACGCCGCCTATAACATTTTCAGCCAGATCAGCGTGCCGGTAGTCGATACCGGTGTCTATAACCGCTACGACTGAATGTTCGCCTTTAGTGTCCGCCCACATTTTCTGCGCGGCCGTCAATGCTACGCCTGGGGGAATATAAGGAGTTTCATATTGATCCCAAGTATCATAAGTTTTAAGTATTTTTGGCTTAATAATTTTCATTTCAGCGCCCTCCGTAAATATTTATGCTATATTTTAAGCGGCAGACAATAAAAGGGTTACTTTTAAAAATATTTAACGGGACGTTACCTTACTCAGGACTCAGGCGGCGGGGTGCTTAGCGGCGTTGATTTGATCAGCCGCTAAGATTTATTATTGGTAGGCGATATGAATTATGTTATTATGAATTCAGAGAAAAATTTGCCGTAATTTTGTATAAATAATAAGATAGTGCAATTATATTAAAAAGAGGCAACTGTTTTTTTAGGATAATAAAGGCGCCTGCCAGAGGGCATATGTTAATATATGGTACAAAATGTCTTAAATTGAAAAATGATTGTCAAATAAATGAGCGATGAAAATAAAATGAGTGAGGGAGGAACGCAGGGATGGATAATAGTGCTGTTGAATCTCAGGTAATAGTTGTTACTTCCGGCAAGGGCGGCGTGGGGAAAACTACGACAGTTGCTAATGTGGCGACTGCTTTGGCCAGAAATAATTACCGGGTGGTAGTCATGGACTTAGATATAGGTTTGAAAAAACTGGATTTAATATTAGGGCTGGAGAACCGCGTTATCTATGACATTATACAGGTGGTGGAAGGTGAGTGTACTTTAAAACAAGCATTGGTGAAAGATAAAAGATTTCCTAATCTGTTTATGCTGCCGGCTGCTCAGACCAGGAACAAAGACGACTTACGCCCGGATCAGGTGATATCTATATGCGGACAGCTTCAGGAGGATTTTGATTATATTTTTATAGATTGCCCGGCAGGGATTGAGCAAGGATTTCGCAACGCTATCGCGGCCGCTAATAAAGCTATTGTGGTGACAAACCCTGAAGTATCTGCGGTTAGGGATGCTGACAGGATCATAGGTATGCTGGAATCATCGAATTTTAAAAATATTCAGCTGGTAGTTAACAGACTGCGTTCGGATATGGTAAAGAGCGGCAATATGCTCAGCATAGACGATTTGCTGGAGCATCTTTGCATAGAATTATTAGGGGTTGTGCCGGAAGACAAAAATGTAGTTATTTCCACCAATAACGGTGAACCTATCATATTAAACGATAAATCTAGCGCGGCGCTTGCCTTTAACAATATCGCCAGGCGTTTGACGGGGGAAAATGTTGCCTTTTTAGATTTAACGGAAAGTGATTCTTTTTGGGCGAAAGTTAAAAATCTAGGGCGCAATTTTTTGCCTAATAAGCAATAAGGAGGAAAAGCCGGTGTTAGATTTTATAAAAAGGATATTTACTGACGATACTAAATCCAGCCGTACTCATGCTAATGAAAGACTGCGGTTAGTTTTGACTCATGATCGTCTAGGCGCTTCACCAGAGCTTATGGAAACTTTAAAAGAAGAAATAATTGAAGTTATTGCTCGCCACATGGAGATTGAAGGGATTCCGGAAGTAACTTTGATAACTGAAGGAAAACATGCGGCTTTAGATATTAGTATCCCTATTAAAGGCAGGTAATTACTTTGTTAATAAAGATTAAAGGCATAAATAGCAGTTTAGTGTTTATTTTCTCAAGCGGCGCTTGCGAAGATTATATTGCTTTTTTAATGGAAAGATTCGAACAGACGCCCCAGCTTTTCCAAGGGTCAAAAGTGGTTTTTCAGGGCGCCGGTTTAGACAATTTGAACAGCGAAGAAATATGTAAACTGCAAAAACTCTGTTTAGAGCATGGAATGATTTTGAACAATATGACTGCTCCTGAAGGGCTTCCGGAAAAAAGCTATAATCACCCTAATTTGATATACTATCGCAGTATTCGCAGCGGACAAAAACTGACAGCCGAAGGGTCTGTGATAATTTGGGGAGATGTTCATGAAAGCGCTGAAATATTGGCAGGCGGCGATATAATCGTTCTGGGCAGTTTACATGGCATAGCTCATGCGGGATGTTATGGGGATCTTAACAATATCGTTTTTGCGCTTAACCTGAGCCCCACCCAAATACGGATTGGCAATAAAATATCTCGGGCGGCTGAGGAAAAAGGTAAAAGAGCGTATCCTGAAGTTGCTTATTGGGATGGGCAAAACATCTGCATATCCGTGTATGACACCAAAGAATCATGGCTTATTCGCTGAGCAGTTACCCCTTGGTTTTTACAATTATAAATTTAAGGTGAAGATAAGAAGGCGGATATACTGCGCGCTCTAACTGATTCGTGCAGTATGTATTTGACGATTTTCTCTTGGTCGGCTG
>JAISDD010000134.1 GCA_031265005.1 Syntrophomonadaceae bacterium
GGCCGATTATCAATAACATCAGATTTATTAAACTGGTAATCTTCCAATTCATACCTGACTCCGTTGATATTAATCGTTTCCTTGCAGCTGTCCAGAGTAGTTTCAGCAATCGTCTGTCCTTTATCCGTTCGCTTATTATAACTGATGGTATAACTGATTTTACGGTCCAACTTCCCCGAAATGCTTTTATCTTCCGGCGTCAATTGAAATTTATAACTAATCGTTTTTTTATCATCCTTATCTTTCTCAGAAACCGATACTTCACCGGTAAATTTGATAGCCTCACCTGAAACAAATACCAGCTCTTCATATTCGTATTCATTGTTGACGCCGCCGTTAAAATCAGTTGGAAGCGCGTAAGCCTCAGAACTAAAACTAATCGCTAATATTAAGGCCAAAAACATTGCAAAAATCCGTTTCATTATTTTATCTCCTTATAGCCTGCTATTTTACCAAAATTACTTTACCAAAGAAATCGTCCCTGGAAATGTATAATACACTGCCCGGCTTCAGCTCGTCAGGAGCGATCAGGGTATTATTCTGGATTATCAGAGCTTCTTCCAATCCCATCCTCAGCACGCTGTTACGAGGCATCCACTGTTGGCGGCGCTCGCTCCAATCCATGGCGTTTTGAAGATTAACTACCCATCCCACCAAACTGTCCTCCTCCACGCTTAAAACAGTAGCGTTGGTTATTCTATGCTCGTCGGGATACTCATAATCTTTGCTCAAAGCGATAGCTGCGGCCCGGTCGCCATTGGCATAAACGTATACAAACCATTTTTCCAGCCCGTTATCATAACCCCAGTCGCTACTTTCATCGATACTGTACAATCCTGAGCTAAGATCCTTTAAGCTGATCCTTTTACCGGTCGTTACATTGTAAACGGCCGTATCAGTATCAAAGTATACCTCCACGTCATCGCTGGAATATTCCCACAAATTATCTGTTAATTTATAGGGATTCTCCAGCCAAAGAGATCCTTCAAAAGCCTGGCTTAATTTCCCGGCCCATATTTGGTTATCCGCCACAGGCGAATTATTAATATTAGAGCCGCTGATCTTTACTATATACGCCAGCCTGTTGTCGTTGTTGCCGTCACTGATAACTAAAGCGTCCAAACCCGGCGCTAAAACGTTGAAATCCTGCAAGCGCTCGTCTTTAATAATAATAGTTGCCTCATTAAAAGAAATATTCTTTTTATTTTCCAGTTCAAACGCTTGACTAAACCAGTTTATATTTTGGATTCTATTGGTATCAGTGCTTATATATTGCGCTTGTATCAGTGCCCGGTTCGCCATTTCTTTCCCTAAAACATTACTGGTGACCAGATAAACTTCTTTCCCTTCATAATATTGGAGACTGCGCGGCGCCACTTTCATCCCCCCAATATACCCAGCAAAGCCGCTGTCAATGGCAAATTTTTGCAGAGGCTGATAGGCGCGCCAGCTATTATCCTTGAAGACTTCTACGCTTTTCAAAGTAATCTGTTGGTCGTTTACCCCAATCTTTGCTAGTTTTCCCCGGTAAATATCCTTTACCAGCACCGAATCTCCTTCTACTTCTATGCGGCTGATATTATTCGATGCCATCTCGTCAAAATAAAGCTTTACCCTGTCCCCTATATAAAGATTCTGTCCTGCTATTGCCTGTCCTTTTCGGGAAATCGGTATATAAAAAGACCAATTATATTGAACCGGTACTCCTTGTTCATTTATAATCTCAATAGTGTTCGCGCTCATCTGCATGATCGTCCCCGTCACCACTTGTTTCCCCGGCTGAATATAGCCCATTTTCACTGTCGAATACGCTTCCAAAGAAACTATTTGCCGTCCTTGCAGCACTCCGTAAACTTCCATATTTTTGCGGATTTCCTCCAATTTTACTATTCGCTGGTCGATAGTTATGGACGCATCTGCCATCAGCGGAAATTCATAAAAGCTGCCTTGATAGGTTTCTATATTGATGTGCGCAGGAACATTGCTTTCCGCAACCGCCGGCATCACTTTGACGACATACCCTTCTATATATCCGAGCGCCAAAGGATTATCTTCCAGGGAAACGGCCGCACCCATATTCAGCATAACAGCCACTAATAAAAGCACTAAAATTTTTTTCACTCCGCTAATAACCTCCTATCTCCGTCCTAAAACAGCATAACGCCCTGGTCTGGTCACTGTCCGGAAAACACTGTTATTATCTTCGTACAGCGTTTGCCACGTATTGCTAAGACCATCGTAGCGGCTAAAGGAAATTTTGCTTAAATGCCGCATCCTAGCCATATTACTGTCGTAATTCATCAAAATATTCATGCCTCCGGATAAATATTCCAGCTTATAAGTATTCTTGCCGTCAAAAGCATTGGCCTCTATTTCGTAAGTTGGCGACAAAAAAGTGATTCCGGGTGAAGCTATCTGAGGCACCGTCTTTATAAACAATCTAACTCCCGCTTCGTCTTGCCAGGGAGCGTTTCTAATATAACTGTTTTGCAAAGCATTGGAATTAAAATACATGCGGCAGTCGGCAAAAATCACTCTGATATTAACTGAATAGCTGCTGTTAATCAGTGAGCTGGGTACTAATATCTCCAAACTCTTAGCTCCTTGCAGTTCCCCTTGGGTCATGTCTAAAATCAGTTCCGAGCCATAATGATTATATCCAACTTTAGCGACAACAGCCTGAGCATTTACCGTTACGGAAGTTTGTTCGCCCAATTCGCCGTCTAAATCGACCGGTCCCGCTTTATCAGAAGTCCTGACTGAGTTGCTGGTGCCAGAAGGTTCCGAAGACGCAAAATCGCCCACCGCTTTTACGACAAATCTATAACTGGTGTCCGCCTCTATATCTGTAAAGAAGTAAGACGTAAGCTCGGTACTCCCTACAAAAAATTGATTGCTGCCGCCTCTGAAAACATAAACCTCGTACTCGCGCGCTCCCTGAACCGCATCCCAAAATATTCTAATTCCAACATCTTGGTTATGAGCATCGCTGTGAACGATTTCCGCTTTTACGTTCATCGGGGATTCTGGCCGCGGCAGATCAAAGTTGATGTCTTCAAACAAATCGCTCAAGCCCTGGTCTCCGTTGATGACTACTAAACCTCCGGTTTTTAATTTACCAGTTGGCGTCGTTACTTTTAAAGTTTCGCTGTCTATAAATTCAGCGCTCAGAATTTCGCCGGATTTCAAAGTATAAGGATCCAAAACTTTGCTGATTTCCGAAGGTAAAAAGACCGGATTCTCCGTTTTTACCCTATAGAAAACGCCGCTTTCATTTGCTGCCGCCTGTGAAAGCTCCGGCGCGAAAACTACTCTGGCACCCGGTAAGAAATCGGATCCTCTAATGTAAACCTCCTGTCCGCCCTCAATGGAAATTCTTTCCATTTCCTCGTCGCTGTTCAAACTTTTTACCACCGCGCTTACTTTCGGTTTGCTTATATAAGTATAACTGCCCATAGGTATGGAAAAAGAGCCATCAGGATTTTCCAGCCGCACATCGACCTTGCCCGGCGCGTGAGCGGGCGTCTTAACAATAATTTGGTCATAAGCTACCTCTCTGAGCTCATTGGTAGGCGTATCTCCAAAAATAACCCGTAATTCATTCCCAAATCCCTCTATGGCGGCACGGAAATCTTTTCCTTGGATTTTAACCCAGGTTCCGCCTTCCGCAGGCCCTTGCCCCGGAGTGATCTCAGAAATAGCCGGCTCTGTTTCGCCTTTGGTGATTTCAAAATAAATAGGGGCTCCCTCAGGCGATTCATTAGACCAAGCAACGCCGCCGTCCTCATTAGTTATTACCAAAGGCAGCAAGTTCCCTACTTCCGCTTCCGCTATGGCCGGCATGGTAAAAACCAGCCACTCGGAAAAAGAACCAGGCCCATATTCTATAGCAGATGTCGGTATATTGACAACAGTGTTTGAGCCGACTATCTGTACGCTCGCCCCTCTGATGAATTCACGTCCGGTAACTTTTATAACCGCTCCGCCTTTATAATTAAGAGGCAGAATGCGATAATTTTCTCCCGCTATGGTTTTTTCCACCGGATTGTCATTATCTCGGGTAATATTTATAATGGCCGGATTGGTCAAGGGATTTTTATAAGTAAATTTATAGGCCGCGGATGAACCGTCAGCGTTTATTAAAGTCAAATCTACCGTTCCCACTGTATAATACGGCGGAGTGTTTACCAGCACATGTTTATCGCTATAAGTGGTAGTTAGGGCGAAACCCCTTTCTATAATCAAGCGGCGCTGAACATTATCCAAATAAATTTTTACCAGCTCATGTCCCGGATATCTGTCTCCTCCAGAAGTCTCCAGCATATTTAAATCAAAATACCTGAGACTGCCGTCATAATTATCCAGCTCTTTTTCGTACTGTTCGCCTCCGTGATTTAAATATAAAGTGATTTTTTTGTTATTAAAGCTGTAAACAACGCTCAGCCCTCCCGTTAGATCAATCTGCGGCACTTCGCCGCCGATAACCAGTCCTGAAGTAAGCTCTTTAATGTTAGAAATATCTCCAAAACGCACCATGGTCATTCTTTCATTGCTCACTGCCTCAGTTCCCTGTTCGTCGCAACTCCACAGCACAATATCCGAAAAGCCAAAATCCTGCCCTAAAATCTCCACAGGTTCATTTCCCACTTTGCTGCCGGAAGCGGGGACCACGCTGTTAATTCTAGGATTCAGCGTCCTATAGTCAAAAGGTACTTTATTGGATATCCCATAATCATTATTTACTAAATAAACATCTACCCGACCGGTGCCTGTGGGTATTTCCACCCCTATGTATCCCGCCCCGAAATCTTTTATATGCGCCAGCTTATCGCCGAAATAAACCAAAGGCAATACCTTAATATCTTCCGCCGACATAGCCGACGTATTGCTGCTTCCGCTAAAATCACTCCACAGCCCGTCGCCGTTTATATCCCGGAAAGGTTCCCCCGGCGGCGGCGTATCGTCATACTGAAAATTAAAGTTCTCATCTGTATAGGGCTCATAATATCTGAAATCCCGTCCATATATAATTACGTAATTGCCTCCGGCTCCGCTTCCTTCCGCAGGCGCCAGGCGGTCGATGATGGGCTGGCTGTCCGCCACTAAATAGGTAAAGGCATCTTCTTTACCGGTACTGCCGCCGTCGGAAGGATTCAAAATAGCTATCGGCACGGATTTACGCCCGCCCCATTCTTGCCGCAGATCACCGGGGAAAGGCGGCACTTTCACATCTATAGTGTTTCCGTCCACCCCTACGTAAGTATCATTCTTAGCTACTTCAATTCCGTTTATAAACACCCTGCTTTTTATTATTCCATTATCTTCAAAATTAGCTCCGATTATTTTAATAAAATATCCGCCTCCAGCCGCTCCCTGGTCTGGTATCACTTCCGTAATCACCGGCAACCTCTGAGGGTTTCCGCGGAAATTAAAGCCGTTGCGCAGCGTAGCCCGGTTAGTATCGGGATTGATAACCGTAACATCATAAAGTCCGGGGACATTTAAATTAGGGATAGTAATCAAAATCCGTTTTCCTTGATCCGTTACTTTAACCCGGTTCCCGGTAATTTTATGGCTGGCGGTATCCACAACATAAGGCGTCATATACTTCAGGCTCTTATTGATACCGCTGATATCTAAACCGTCGTTTGTAAGCTTCAATGTAATCTCGCCAACCGCGTTCCCGTTTTCAAAAATCTGCCAATCCACGCCGGTCTTTCTTACTTCGTAGGTATTACGCCCGTTGGTCAGGATGATATTCCCCAGTTCGTTATACCTTATTATGTAAAATTTGCCAGGCTCCGCTTCATCTTCTAAAGCTATGGAATGGTAATAATCCGCTAAAAAAGCTTCATTATCCGCGTCAATCTGTAAAAGTTTGTTATTATCCGCCGCTGTATAAGGCTGCAAAGTGATCTTGCCGCTGGAATAATTGTAATCATTGATATCTCTGGTCCCTAAAAGCACCCTGCTCCCCATTAAACGGTAAATACCCAGATCATTATTGAGGTCGGCGGTAGGGTCCGGCAGCACAAAACCCTCTCCGTCAATGGTAACTAAAGAATTTATGACCCCCTCCGGCGGCGTAACTTTTATTATCTTAGGCGTCGTATAGCTGCGCACATAATAAAAATCTACTCCGGCCATTCCTCCGCTGGGGTTTACCACCAGCAGCCTGGTCTTTCCTTCCCTCCAAGCCGGAGCGTCGAAAGTAATAGTTCTTCCATCAGCGCTGCGGACGCAATTCAACTTGGTGGCTTCTAAATAAAGCTCCACATCCGGCAAGAAATTATATCCGCTTATCTTAACGCCGGACGCTCCGTTTAAAGACACTATTTCCGGATCGACGCCGGTGATAACCGGTGTAACGTCATCGTCCGCGGTAATAAACTGAATCATATCCGCTTTTCTTATGGGATAGCCGTGATCCAGAGAATTTTTCTTGGGATTAGTAATCTCCACATAAGTAGGGCTGTTGATAGTGTTTATGATCGCCGCCAAGTCGGCCGGCAACTTTATAATAATCGTCTTGCCTATTTCTTTGCCGGTAGAACCGTCCATCACTATTCCGTCGTTGTAAACCTCCAGTTTGGCATCAGGGGCGATAGCGCCGTTGATAATCACTTCTTCTCCCTGCCGTTCTATTTTCAATACTCCTCCCAGGTCTACAACAGGATAAAGAATGGTCTGTCCGCCGTTATCAGGGTCAATATAACGGCTCACCATGTAATTTTGCCCAGTAATGCCAACATACATCTCTTCTTTGATTTTGTAAGCTGGAGGCCCATCAGGTATGACCTGTATGCGTGAGGGGGTAACTTGATTTATCACCGGCTCGGTATAACTCATAACGAAGGTGAACCCTTTTTCTTTGACGACTACTTCTTTTAACTCATATTTTTCCGTAGAACTTTTTACCTGCAAAATAGTATCTATTTCTACTACCACATCTTTAATAGGATTTTGAGCTAGATCCTGCCCGGAAAGAATAGCCGTAAATATTTTTAAATAATCATAATTATTTTTCTCAAACGTCTGATTGCCAATTGCTTGAAAACTGGCCTGCCCTCCGATGATAACCCGTATTTCCCGTCTTACGCTCACGTCTTTAGGAGCCGCCGCCCCTATAGGCTGATAAGTTGTGCCGGTGTCGTCGTAAGTAATAGTCAGCAAAGTGTCATTTCCGGAAAGGGACAAAGTATATTGGGTATCGTCGGCTATCAAATTATCAATTTGCAATTCCTCGAAATTACGGCCGGTTATAGTTACCGCGTTTTGACTTTCGTTGGGTCCCTGATTAGGCGCGACAGTCAATATTTCAGGTTCATCGGAAGCTTCGACAATATAAAATTCCCCCACATGATTTTCCATCGTCACATATTGCCTTAAATCAACTCCGTCCGGAGGAGCGGTCAGTAAATTAGTCAATACTATTTGATACGTTCCGACCGGGAGATTAGGCACTTTTACTTTTATAAGGTCCGCTTCGGTCGGATGAGGTATATACTCGTAATCGGTTCCCATATTGGCCTTATAGTACAAATCAGAGGTGCTCTTCAAAAAGAAAACCGATAAATTCCCCAGTACCGGAGCTTTAAAGTTAACCGTAGTCTTTCCTGCCAGCCCTCTATTAGGATAAATTTCCAGCCCATTGATGTCCAGCTTATTTACTACCCGAAATTGATCCTGATAAGTTTTTCTGATAGTGACATCTACTCCGGAGGAAGTTGTAATTTCACGGGAGTAAATTATATCCCTCCACCCAGGTTCGCCGGCTAAATTATTTATAGAATACTTCTCATCGTTGGAAGACCCTAACACAGCATATGCTAAAGCTCCTTTGCCGATACTCATGACATCGTTCGTTAAATTATTTCCAATTATATTTATGGTTCCCTCGCCCGTGGTGGAACTGGCATAAGCCACTGTCGGCTGCATTGAAGTGATGATCGGCATATTTACGTCATCGATTTTTATATTGATTCCGCTTACAGTGATTCCCATACTGCTCCACTGTATAGGAGTAGCTTCCGCTCCGGAAAGTTCAAATTTCAAATAATCCGGTTCATTTACCGTCCTATTCCCTATACTGTCCGCATTAGTTCCGCCCAAAGTTTTAAAGCCGCCGCCGGAATACCCAATCCGTACCGAGGCGTCCTGTAGTTCAGAGCCAAATATCTCAATAATGGCCCGATCATATGCTCTGGCCATCGTAAAAACTTGATCCACATATATCCCGGTAACCTGAGGCGCTGCCTGTACTGGAGGCAAAGCTCCCATTTGCAGGCTCATAAAAAAAGTCATCAAAACCGCTGCGGCCGTTATACGCCGGAATTTCTTCATTATATCTATCCTCCATATCCAATTATATACTCTTCCTGGTTAATATCGAAAAAAATCCCTCTTTCCTTTATCAAAAGTCTGCACTTTCAACAAATATAAAAATTTCCGTTCATTAATATAACAAAAAACATAACTTATATTATAATAATCTTAATAGATATTCCGTCCGTATCTTGGTACGGCAGTAAGCAGTAATTTTATAAAACCGCTCTACAGCTAATCGTGATATTCTAACATTAAGGAGGTTTTTTTATGCTCAACTATGATTATATTGCAGGTGCTAAAGGAACTCTTATATTTGTTCACGGCGCGGGGGGCAGTCTGAAAAAGTGGCGCCGGCAAATGTCAGGATTACCCGAAGGTTTTGGTGGTTTAGCTTTTGACTTGCCCGGACACGGATCATCTTCCGGCCAGACCCCTGATGACGTAAAAACTTACGCCGCCGCTTCTGCTGATTGTGTACGCGCTGTGGCTTCGCCTCGTCCCTATATCTGGGTGGGACACTCTTTGGGAGGAGCTATTGTCCTAACCATTGCTTTAAACTATCCGGATATGCTTGACGGTCAAATCTTAATCGGCAGCGGGGCCCGGTTAAAGGTAACGCCGGAAAATCTAGAAAAACTGAAGCAGGGCATAGTAGACCCCAATATAAAGCGTTTGGCTTTTTCTTCCTTTACCGCGGAAGAACTCATAAAAGCGGAAATAGAAGAAGATATGAAAACTTCCCCTTTCGTATCTTACAATGCTTTTTTTGCTTGTGATAAATTCGATCTAATGGATTCCATTGCTCAAATCCCTCAAAACACATTACTACTGGTAGGAAAAGAAGACTTATTGACGCCGCCGAAATACTCCGAATACCTGCTTAATAAACTGCCGCGCGCTTCATTGGAAATCATCGGCCAAGCGGGACACATGGCAATGCTGGAACAACCTTCCGTCGTTAATGCCCATATTAACAAATTTGTCAATTGAGGCAGGCAAAGAACAATAGCAGGGGGTAAGTGAGTAAACAGCAAGGTGAGCAGTGGTGAGTGGGAAAGGAAGTATATAATCTTTTAGTTTAAAGTTCTAGGTAGGATACAATCATGAACAATGTGCTCGCTTCCAGCAGAAAATAACATTGAGCGAATTGGCCCGAGGTTTGTGGCTGCCCTACTTTATTTTTACCAGCTTACAGTCCAGACCTAAATCCCATTGAACATTTCTGGGCTTGGTCCAAGAAAAAGCTGAGAAACATTTTACCGCAGTTCAACTCCTTGGATGATACTATCTTCTCTTACTTTTAAGATTTGATCACATATACTATACGAGGATGGTGGTGGTGTAGGGATTAGGGAGTGGTGAACAAAATAAAAACTCTTGGCAACGTCCTGCTCTCCCACAGAAATCTGCAGTACCATCGGCGCTGGAAGGCTTAACTGCCGTGTTCGGGATGAGAACGGGTGTTTCCCCTCCGCCATAGTCACCAAGAATTTTCTTATCTTCTTCTTTTCTCTTCTCCAAGCTCTCTAACTACCGCACACAGTAAAAGGTTTTTCTTCTTTCGCTTCTCTCTAGGTCAAGACCTCGATCTATTAGTATCGGTCCGCTCAATACATCACTGTACTTACACTCCCGACCTATCAACCACCTTGTCTTGATGGGATCTTACCCCGCTGCTTTCACAGCGGGTGGGAGAACTCATCTTGAGGTTGGCTTCGTGCTTAGATGCTTTCAGCGCTTATCCTTCCCAGACATAGCTACCCAGCTCTGCCTCTGGCGAGACAACTGGTACACCAGCGGTCTGTCCATCCCGGTCCTCTCGTACTAGGGACAGATCCTCTCAATTCTCCTGCGCCTGCGATGGATAGGGACCGAACTGTCTCACGACGTTCTGAACCCAGCTCACGTACCACTTTAATGGGCGAACAGCCCAACCCTTGGGACCTTCTCCAGCCC
>JAISDD010000146.1 GCA_031265005.1 Syntrophomonadaceae bacterium
TATGTTTTTGCGGTACCGCCATGTGGAGAGCCTCCGCCGGGACGGGTAAAGCGGAAAGCTGTCAGATACTTCCGGCAGTTCCGGTCCCGGCCCAGAAGGGCTTCCACCGCATAGAGCGTTGCCCACATGAAGCTGCAAGGGATTTGAAGCCGCCCTCAACCAGTTTCCATAACAATAGCGCCTTCGATATTTTTGCCAACTTCTTTTAACCCAAGTTTTCTTGAAACCGCATGACCGCCAGGAGTAACAACATATGCCAACATTTTTGAAAAATATATATTCTTTTGCTTATATTTCTCAATTTCTTCATAAACGCTTTCTAATAAAATATTTCCCACCTTTTGTTGGCGATACTTTGGTTTAATTGCAATAATGCTAAAATATAAATTATAGGTATTGTTCTCTTTTAATTCGTTTTTCGCTATAACATCCTTAATTTCTATATCCGATTCGAGATGATTGCCAAGTCTTATCTGTTGGTATTCCTCTTCTGTTAAAACCAGACAGAGAGTATATCCCATTAGCTCATTATTTTTCTTATTAACGGCCGCAAGTTCTATTTTTTTATTTTGCTTAAATAACTCAAAGGATTTATTTTCTTCCCAATAATCAGACGGATTGGCAAAAGACTCCTTATCTAAATTGATAATTTGTTTTTCCATCTCTTCAGAGATTTCGCTTGTAATTAATACATTTTCTTTATTCATGATAATTTCACCTTTACTAGCAGTCTTGCGCAACATTTAGTAATATTCACGATGTCGTGATCAATCGCCCCACTGGAATCAATATAGACCATGGCATTATCCATTTCATCCCGGCTTTTAGTCCAATACCAGCCATTTCCGCTTTTATCTATATACGCTCCCCGGGCAATTGCGTAATCCGTCGCAAGCGCTTCTCTGGTGGAATCTTCTTTGGAATAGCCATAGTTCGCATTGTAGCAGTCGTCAACCCCCTGAATATCTATAAACAGATTGTTTTCAAAGGGAATAAGGAGTTCTTTTTCCCGGGGCGAAAACATATTACTTAATAAATCGTCATTCAAATACTTTCTTAAATAACTATTTTCATATCCATCGTTCTTCTCGTCAAACTTAACAGGATCCAACAGGTATTCACTTAAAAGCAGTATGCTCTCATCATCAAAATCCACAACCCGCCACTTGACTGGTTCTACTTCAAAAAAATAAAGGTGATTATCTTCGACTAAATCCTGGTTATTGAAAGTGTAGTTTGGACCGAAAGGTTTACTGACAAACTTGGTGTATTGCTTCCCTTCCGATTCGATATATCCATACTCATTCTTTTTAAAAACTAATTTAATTTTATTTAAAGTAGCTTCTTTGTTTATTACCCTGGCCGGATACTGGCCGAAATACAAATAGTTATGCTTGGTTAGGATATTGTCTATATCAACAAATATCCTGTCCGAGACAGGTTTGTCCATATCAACATTTATAATTATTCTCGGAATTCTTTTATCTCTAAAACCATAGATGTGAGCAGATAGCAATCGTAAAAGATTATTAAAAGACACAAAAGAAGAAGAATCGACCTTTTGAAATTTCTTCAATTTGTCCGGAAGATCATTGGAGTCAATATTCTTTACAAATGGAATAACTATTTTAGAAGGATTGTACTGTATAAATCTACTCCATTCGCTTTGTATATGTTCGGAATTTATATATCTGATTTCACTGGAAAGAACGATTAATATTTTTGAATTCCTAAGCGCTAAGTCAATATAGTTATCCCACTCGCCAATTATATCTTTTAGGGTTTCGGGAGCATAAAAAACCGAGGTTATTCCTTCCAGCAAAAAATTATCATATAAAAGTTTGGCGTCCAAGCTGTCCATGGTTTTAATGCCATCTTCACTTTCCTTATAGGAAATAAAAATATCAAACTCTTCTCTCATTCAACCGTATCCTCCTTCTTCCCTTCAGGGTTCTCTGTTATGTCATGCTCATCGGGCTAGGCCGGCCATAGCTCCGGACCAGAAAGCGTTACCGGCCCGCCTATGGACACGGACGCGGCTTCTCTGGGCAGTTTTTCCACCCGGACCTTGATGGCCCCTCCGGGCTGCCGTAGCGTCAGGATCGTCTCCCCGTTGTTCAGATTCCGGGTCAGAAACAGGCCCAGGGCGGCGGAGCCGGAGCCGCAGCTCGACTCGAAAACCAGGGTATCCGTGGCGCGGACGTACACCGCGGGGGTCATGACCTGGGCGGCGCTGTCGAAGAACATCACCCCCACCGCGTCAAACCGGGCGGCCTCCTGGAAACGCTTTTCGAGGAGCGCCTTTATTGCATAAAAGACCGCTTCCGACGCTTCGATATCCGCAGCGAGCACATGGACAATGCCCTCAAAGAAATAGACCGGCAACATGGCTTTTCCATACAGGAGGATACTCTCCTCCAGGGCCGGCGGCATGGAAGCCTCGGCCAGCCCCTGCTCTACATCCACCCAAACCTTGACGGGGGTTCTCGCGCCGCTGATTTCGACCTCCAGAAAGACCTGGCCGGAAAGGCCGATCCGCCGGGCCACGTAGAGGCCGAAACTGCGGGCCGCGTTGCCGCAGAATTCCCC
>JAISDD010000147.1 GCA_031265005.1 Syntrophomonadaceae bacterium
TCAGCGTAACCCTTGGAATTGACATGGATGTGGCTCATGTCGACTGCGCCTCCTCTCGTGGAAGTATTAATTGCTTCCACAATCATACCACTTTCAGAGCGCCGTGGCAATAGAAAATCACAACAAATATCAGCAAAATCAAGGGCTTTAAAGGTGCAGGCGATTCAACGCTCCGGGTTGTCCGCGCGGGAAGGAGTGTGGAAGTAAAATGAAGCGGGAATTAAAGTTTGTTCGCTTTTTTTAGGATACAGTGTACCAAAAACCGAAGACTGACGCACTTCATTTTCATTACTATTTGTGCCGCACGCGTCAGCGGCGGAATAGAGGTTCCAATGTCAGCATCAAAGTGTCCTCTACATTTAGCTTATTTGGTCGTCCGCCGTGTATTTTCTTTTGTTGATGAGCGATCTGAAGTACTGACAACATTTTCTCAAATACTTGCCTTTTGACACCTGTCAATCTTCGAGTTTCTTCGTACCGCATACATGCTTCTACCTGCCCTGTTTTTTTACATTTTATCACGCCTGCACAGGTTTGGAAGGAGGTCTAATAATTATTTAACAATTCCTTAGCAGGAAATTTTTCTTGAAGCAGACCAAAAATTTCAAAACAGGGCAGATTTTTTTGCTATAATATTGGAAAAAGTGTTTTGAGGAGGAAAAAATTTGGCCAAGGTCATTGCGGTTACTAATCAAAAGGGCGGGGTTGGAAAAACCACCACGGCAATCAATTTGAGTACTTATGTAGCTTTGGAAAGCTACAAAGTTCTGCTGGTGGATATTGATCCCCAAGGTAATGCCAGCAGTGGAATCGGTAGCGCCCGGAAGCGCAAGCAAGCTACGGTTTACAAAGTGCTCACCAATGAACTGCCTATTGATGAAGTGATCACGCCGACTAAGGTTACAGGACTAGATGTGTTGCCGGCGAATATCGAACTGGCCGGAGCGGAGATAGAATTGGCGATGGAACAGCGCCGCGAGTATTTTCTGCGTGATGTGTTAAACACTATCACGCCTCGTTACGATTATATTTTTATCGACTGCCCGCCGTCTCTTGGCTTACTGACTCTCAATGCTTTAGTAGCGGCTGATGCCGTCCTGATTCCGATGCAGTGTGAGTATTATGCCCTAGAGGGTTTATCCAGCCTGCGCGATACGATCTATACAGTGCAGCGGTATTTAAATCCGCCGTTGCGCATATCAGGCATTGCCTTTACGTTGTTTGACAGCCGGACGAATTTGAGTATTCAAGTTGTAGACGAAGTTAAACGATATTTTCCTCAGGAAATCTACACTTCCATTATCCCCCGTAATATCCGTTTAGGCGAGGCGCCCAGCTACGGTCAGCCCATCGCGCTGTACGATCCTAAATCTAAAGGAGCGGAAGCGTATCAGGAATTAGCCAGGGAGGTTATCGAACATGAAGAAAAATATTGAGCGCGGCCTGGGTCGAGGATTAGACGCTTTGTTACAGCCGGCCCTGGAGGAGAAGCGTTTAGTGGAAGAGATTCCGCTGTATCAGGTGCACAGCCGGGCGGATCAGCCGCGTAAGCAATTTTCAGCGGAAGAATTAGAGGAGTTGGCTGTTTCGATTCGGCAATACGGTGTTCTGCAGCCAATCCTGTTGAATCGATGTGAGGACGGTTATGAAATCATCGCCGGAGAGAGACGCTGGCGGGCGGCGCGTTTAGCCGGCCTGACAGTTGTTCCGGCCGTCACGATGCAATTAGATCCGGCGCACATGGCGGAAGTAGCGCTGATTGAAAATTTGCAGCGAACCGATCTTTCCGCGATAGAAGAAGCAGAAGCCTATAGCCAGCTCATCACGACGCATGGTTATACCCAAGATCAACTGGCAGAAAACATAGGCAAGAGCCGCGCCCATATTACTAATACGCTGCGTTTACTGAAACTGCCGGAAGAAATCAGACATATGCTGGCAGAAAAAGTGATTACGCCAGGCCATGCCCGCGCATTGTTAGCTTTGCCGGATGCTGCGCGTCAAATAGCTTTGGCTCGAGATATTCAAAAAAAAGAGTTGTCGGTGCGCACAGTGGAGAACATGGTAAAAATGGAAACGACGGGCAAGACAAAACCGCCTGCCATTCCGTCTAATCCGGAATGGCAGGCGTGGGAAGATAAGTTACAAGACTTTTTCGGCTGCAAAGTGTCTTTATCGAGACGCGACCGCGGTAAAATCGAGATCCATTATCATGACGCCGACGAATTGACTAGGATTCTACAGTTAGTGGGCGTGGATAATAACTAATGTTTCACGTGAAACATTGATAGTAACTCAAGGGATAAAGGAACGCTTTATATGATGTAGCCGGCATGTTTCGTGTGAAACGTTTGCTAGGCAGAGGGGGCGAAGAGTATAAAAGCGCGCATGAAAGAAATATGGCGACGCTATGGCAAAATGCCGCAATGGATGAGAGGACTCACGATCATCATGATTCCGCAAGCGACGGGAAAAACAGTCTACTTAAAATTACAGCAAAAGTTGATCACAGTCGTCATAGGCACTGGTGTCACGTTATTCATCACAATGGTCCTGTTGGTTCAATTTCGGATCAACCACCAGATCGCGCGTCTGCAAGTCCGGGCCTTAGAAGAGAAAAACGCGGAGCAGGTACAGGTTAT
>JAISDD010000179.1 GCA_031265005.1 Syntrophomonadaceae bacterium
TCCTGACTGGGCAAATAACTAAATGGTCTTAAAAACCCATAACCATCATTCATTATTTCCAATACTCCCTGTGCCTGCAATAATTCATCCGCTTTAGTTAACGCTTTTGTAATTTCAAATATCAATTCCTTTTTGCGCAACTTGGAATAGCCTGACAACCCCAGATCACGGGCAATTTGGTATAATTCCAGCATGGTTTTGTTTTCTAGCTCAGAAATCGAGATATGCAATTTTTTTCTCCTTTCAAATTTGCAGTTTGCATTATCATTATTAGGTATTTTAATTTACACGCAACGATATGTTTTTTAAATAAAAAAGCCTCTATAAATTGGTGTTTTGCCGGTCTATTATTTATAACAGAGATTAATTATTAATAGTAGGCAGGATTACAGCAGGTATCTATACATGTTTTCTATATTAAATTATACACAAATAAAAACAATATGAAACCATTTTATGTATTATTTTTGCAACAAATTATTTTATTATCTGGCATTTATGCGCCAATTTATTCTTTTATCTTTAAATAACGGCTTTTTATTTAAATTATGAGTAGCTTCTATAATCCTCACCGTGCCCGAAGTACTGCGCATAACCAACGTCTGCGTAATAGCCGTATTTTTATGATACCTTACTCCTTTTAATAAGTGAGAATCCGTTATCCCCGTAGCTGAAAAAATCACGTCATCTGAACGCACCAATTCATCAATATTGAATATTTTGTTTATGTCATTTATGCCCATTTTTTTACACCGTTCTATCTCAGCTTCATCTTCAGGATAAAGGCGGGCTTGAAAATCACCGCCCATACATTTTAAAGCGGCTGCCGTTATTACCCCTTCCGGAGCTCCTCCAATCCCCAGCATTAAATCTACTCCTGAATCTTCAAAAGCGGTAGCTACCCCAGGGGATACATCTCCGTCTGAAATCAGCATTATCCGCGCTCCAGCTTGGCGCGCTTCTTCAACAATTTTCTGATGACGCGGCCGGTCTAAAATTACTACCGTAACTTCATGCACCGACTTCTTCAGAGCTTTCGCTACTTCCTGTATATTCTCTTTCGTAGAAGCTTCTAAATGTATACGGCCTTTGGCCTCTGTTCCGGCAGCTATTTTATCCATATACATATCGGGCGCGTGGAGTAAATTCCCTTTGGGCGCGATAGCTAAAACCGCAATAGCGCCGTTCAATCCTTTGGATACTATAGCAGTACCTTCCAAAGGGTCAACCGCTATATCCACAGTTGGAGGTCCTCCCGTTCCAACCTTTTCACCTATGTACAGCATAGGGGCTTCATCCATTTCCCCTTCCCCTATCACTACCGTTCCCTCCACATGAACAGTATCAAACATAACTCTCATTGCCGCCACAGCTGCTCCGTCAGCCGCTTCTTTATCTCCCTTTCCTACCCACTGCGAAGCTGCTAAAGCAGCGGCTTCAGTAACCCTGGCAAATTCCAGCGCTAACTCTCGTTCCAATTCCCACTCCTCCACTTCATTATATTAAGCGCATCTCCCATACGAAAAAGTTTTATTATCGCTTTTCTTTTAATCATCATTCACAGCGGCTTCCCAGTCCCTTTTAAACCTGGCTATACCTTCTTCCGTCTGCGGATGAAAAATTATTTGTTTAATAATATTGAATGGTATGGTGCTTATATGAGCCCCTAGCTTTGAAGAAGCCAGCACATGGCCCGGATGCCTTATGCTGGCTGATATAATCTGAGTTCTTATGTTCCCTTGCTGAAAAATCCTGATTATATCGGCTAACAGGTTAATTCCTTCGTGGCTCACATCATCAATTCTGCCGATAAAAGGGCTGACATATGAAGCTCCTGCTCTAGCGGCTAACAAAGCTTGATTAGCGGAAAATACCAAAGTCGCGTTAGTTTTTATACCTAACCCGTTAAGCCTGGCGATAGCTTTCAATCCTTCAAAACAAACCGGAATTTTAACTACCACATTAGGATGTAAAGCCGCCAATATTTTAGCTTCCTCCAGCATAGACCAATAATCTCCGCTGATTACTTCAGCGCTTACCGGCCCGTCTACAAGAGCGCAAATATCCCGTATGACTTGATGGTAATCTTTTTTTTCTTTAGCCACTAAAGTGGGATTAGTAGTAACCCCGGATAAAAATCCCAGCTCATGTATTTCTTTTATCTCTTCAATATTAGCTGAATCTATAAAAATTAACAAAGTACATCCCTCCTGTAATCAAGGAAAATATGGCGTAATCCATATTAAACGCCAGTCATGTTTTCAAGCCTTATTGCTGCTGCCAAAAACCTTTATTTTATCCCTGATCACTTCAATCGCCGCCTGACGGGCCGGCCCTAAAATTTTTCGCGGATCTATTTCATCAGGCTTTTCAGTCAAAACTTCCCTCATTTTACTTACAAATATTTCTCTTATATTCGTATCAATATTTACTTTACACACTCCCAATTCTATCGTACGCCTTACCGAATCATCCGGAACTCCGGAAGATCCGTGCAATACTATAGGAATGTTGACTAATTTTTTTATCTTTTCCAGCCGCGCGAAATCCAATTGGGGAATACCTTTATACTGGCCATGAGCGGTACCGATGGCTATCGCTAAGCTCTCCACTTGCGTTTGTTCCGCAAAATATCTAGCTTCCTCCGGGTCGGTAAACATCGCTTCTTTTTCACTGACATGGACTTGATCTTCTGTCCCTCCGATTTTACCTAATTCCGCTTCAACTGAAACGCCGATAGGACGAGCTATTTCCAAAACTTTTTTAGTAACGGCTATATTTTCTTCCAGCGTTAATTTGGAGCCGTCATACATCACTGATGAAAAGCCGCTGCGGACACAACGTATTATCTGCTCAAAATCCGTACCATGATCCAGATGCAGAGCCACCGGCACCGTCGCTTTGTAAGCCGCCGTCTTCACTAATCCTGTAATATAATCCAACCCTGCATAACTGATAGCGCCTTGGCTGGCTTGCATAATCACCGGAGCTCGTTCCAATTCCGCGGCTTCAACTATAGCCTGAACTATTTCCATGTTATTAGCGTTAAAAGCCCCCACCGCATAACGTCCACGATCCGCTTCAGCCAAAAGCTCGCTTACTCCCACATAAGACACATTTTGTCACTCCTTATCACATTTGTATACATTAACATTATTTTTCTATTGCCCGATGTTTATCCATCCGCCATATCTGCGGCGCTGTTAAACCAAACATGCAATATTAAAAAGTTTACCACTTTAGCTTCCGCTGCCGCCGCCCAAACTTATTGGAGAAAATCTTCCCCGCTTTAAATGCGTTCATGATTTATACAAGCATCAAAACTCAGCGGGACAAGGATAATTTTATAAACTTCCCGCTCCGCCTGTTGAAATACTTTTTTCAGCAATTTCAGAAACATCTTTTGAGCATCTATCATAAAGCTGTGTTTAATACCCCTACACCTTACATCCTCGTTTTTAGCTTTAAAACTTATTGCGCCCCTAAAATAAGGACCCTAAAAACGTCCCTGCTATAATTATTATTATCACGCTTAAAATAAATATGATGACCGGGCTTAAAAAAAGAGCTAACGCTTGTTCAGTTCTAATCTCCAAAACTGTTTTTATGGATATTACCTGCAATACCAATACCCAAATAAAAGTGAAAACCGCAAAAAAAGTCCCCAGCCGGTTTAATCCCATGTATGCCATTGCCAGTTTAAGTCCTGCTCCCAAAGCGCCAGGCAAAGCCGCAAAGCAGAAAGTAATCAGCAATCCCAACGTGTCCTTTTTTTTATAAAACAAATCCGCCAATAAAGATATAAACCCTACCATCAAAAAAAGCGTTAACAAATAAAATATTAATTTCCCGCTCCAATAAAAACCTAAAATCACCTTAGGCAAAGTAAAAAGAAACGCTCCGTTTTGAACTGCCAGCGCATGGCCGATAATGCTCTGCACCAGCATAATTATCAGAAAAAAAGCTATCGCCCACCCTGTCTTTTTTCTGTCTGAGCGCAGGTCAGTAAAGGTTTCTTTAGGAGTAAACACTACTCCATATATAATATCGTTTATACTCATGAAAACATTCCTTTAATAAAATCTAAATTTTCAGATTCCATCCGTTTCCCGTTTTTAACCAATCTGCCAGGTTTGTTTTATACGGGAAGTTAAAATATTCCCAAAATTCATTGCCATTTATTATTTCAACTCCGGCGTCATTCGGCAAATTAGCTAACTCTTTCGCTTTATCAAGCGCATCATAATAATTGCCCAGTCCATCTATTAATCCCAAATTTAAAGCCTGCCGGCCTGTAAAAACTCTGCCGTCAGCTATTTCCAAAAGTTTTTCCGTTTCTATTTTATCACCGCGGCCAGCCTGCACTTTGTCTAAAAACTGCTGATAAGTATCTTGAATCATGGCATCAAACATTTGCAGTTCTCCTTCGGTTAAATCGCGCGCGCTGGAGCCCATATCTTTGAATTCCCCGCTTTTTAAAACTTCCATTCTTATGCCTAGTTTCTCGTAAAGGTCCTGTAAATTAGCCCATTCCATAATCACACCGATACTGCCGGTCAAAGTAGTCCCATTAGCCATGATAAAATCAGAGCCGCTCGCAATCCAATATCCTCCCGAAGCACAAGCCTCTCCCATAGAGGTAATGATAATTTTACCGCTTTGTTTTAATCTGTCCAGTTCGATGCCAATCTCCTGAGAAGCGGCGCTGCTTCCGCCCGGGCTGTTAATTCTAAGAACAACAGCTTTTATATCCGGCCTTTGCGCCGTCTGGCGTATGGCTTTAACAATGGCTCTGGAACCAGAAGCGCTTCCTCCTAATATACTGATGGTTTCATTCTCGCTAATAACTCCGTTTACTTCGATAACCCCAATCTTATCTCCCGTCAATAACTTACTGGCAACATTTTCTGTATTATTGCCAAAAAATACTTTCCACCCTGATATTATAGTCATTACGAAGAGAAATAATATGAAAGCTCCCACAAATAGTCTTTTGGCCATTTTATTCTCCTTCAATTAAATAGTTAACACTGGATCCGTGCGATTTTTTACCGGCTTGGCTCTTACTGATGTAAAGGCGCAATTCACTTTCAGAGGTTAAAGTTTTTTTTATCGGCACCTCTACTTCATCTCCCACTTGCACAAAAACTTTTTTAGGAATCTCAACTAAAGCCATTTGCATGAAAACTTTCCCTTTAATAGGGAAATATTGGCCGCGGATTTTCACATTGAAATTAAACTGCGGAATATTCAAATACCTAAAAACGCTTTTACCTAATAATTTCAGCATATCCACAAATCCTGACGGCGGATTGGCTACTTCCAGCGCTAACCCGTCGCAGTATCCTACCGGTATCACAGCGATCTGGGCGTCTTTTTTAATCTTGTAAGTACTATTGTAGCCAATTTTACTGCCTTTTTTCAGGTTTTTCAAGGATATTATTCTGCATTTATATTTATAAGGATCCTTAAGCTCTAAAACATGAGGCAATTTCCCGGCCGGATATTGTCCCGTCAAAAGAGTTCCAATCCTGACCGCGTCTAAATGCAGGTAAGGGTACTTAATGAACACTGTACTATTCGCGCAATGTTTAATCGGTATATGCCTTCCTGCTTCTTCTAATTTCTCGCATGTGTGTTCAAATAAAGAAAATTGTTTTTGGGTGTACCTTTCATTTTGTGCTTGCGCCATATGAGTATATATGCCTTCTATATAAACATATTCCTCTTCATAAGGTTCTTTCAGCAATTTAAAAATTTCTTCTGCATTACTAAATCCAAACCGCCCTAACCCGGTTTCAATTTTGAGATGAATGGTAGTCAGCATACGCAAGCGGGTTGAGAAGTAGCACACTTTTTCCCAATCTTTTAATGAAGCTATGGTTAAAGTAATATTATTTTTTATAGCTTCTGTATATTCGTCTTCGCTCAGCAACGGAGTTAAAAGCATTATATTCCCTTTAATTCCTGATTGCTTTAACTCCAACGCCTCGCCCAGATAGGACACAGCAAAAAAACTAACTCCATTTTGATACAAGACCCGGGCTGATTCCAATGCGCCCTGTCCATAAGCGTTATTTTTTATAACAGCAATCAGCCGAATACCGTTTTCCAAACCCGACTGCACTTGCTGTAAATTGTTTTTTATCGCGTCCAAGTCTATTTCGATCCACTTATTATATTGCGTCACCGCTTTCCCGCCTCCTATTCCGCATTACCTCTTCGCCGGGAGAGTTTTTGGTAATGAGGCAACAAGTTATTCCAAAGCCAATAATATACCGGTAAATTCACCAAATCCCATTCTCCTGTAAATTCTGTCAATTCACCGTTGAAGCCTTTTTTAAACTTGTATAATCCGTAAAGAGGGTTGCTTTCGTCTAAATCTCCGGATACTCCGCGAAAATCATATATACAGCAGCCTAACTCTTTAGCCCAGCGGATCATTTCCCACTGGATTAAATAATTAGGCATTACATTTCGATAATCGTTACTTGAGGCCCCATACAAATACCAAGCTTTTTCACCAGTTATCATCATTAAAGTCGCCGCAATAATTTTTCCTTCAAATTCCGCTAAAAATATTTTAGCAAACCCGTTTTCTACCATATAATCCCATATCCATTCAAAGTACACATATTCTCTTACTAAAAACTTATCCCTCAAGGCTGTTTCTTTCAGTAAAGAGTAAAATTCCGGCAATTCTCTTTTATCCTGGGCTATTCTGATTTTGACCCCTTTTCTCTCTGCCAAACGGATATTATAACGCCATTTCGAATGCATAGCCGCCAACAGATTTTCCTCCGTTTCGGCAACTTCCAAGCGAAAAACAAAATTAGGCTGAACTCCTTCAAAGTTTATTCCTGTTTCATTGCGCTTAAATCCATTATTTTGTAAAATTTCTGTAAAATCCCTTTGATCTTTTTTAACATCTGGATCAATTTTAATAAATATCGCCTGTTCCGTTCTCGCAACTTTTTGAGCGCCCATAAAAAGATGCCGGCACCATTCAGCTTGTTCAATATCTATTACCGGTCCTCTAGGCGAGTATAAAATACATTTGTTCAATTTAGGTATCGGAAGTTTCCTTTTCAGCATCATCATAGCTCCGCATATCTCTCCGTCCTGTTCTAAAACTAACGGCAGCGGCGTCCACCCTGTTCTTTTTTTTACTTGCCCCCACTCCCATAACTGTAAGAAGTGACCTTTTTTATGCCCGCAAATAAATTTATTATAGCTTTCCTTATCTTCAATATCGATTACTCTAGTAGCAAACATAATTGCTCCTTTTTATTCGCCATGCTAGTATCGCCCGCCTATTAATAAATAATTACCAGTCTGAATTCTGCCGTTTGCAGAAAAACCGGGCGGCTTAATCCCGCCATAACCATGAAATCCTATGGAAAAAGCGTTAATAAGCCCTTTATCATATTCTCAAATGCGCGCTATTTATAAAATTAAGCTGCTTTTTACTGTCCGCAAGTTAATTAGCACCAGACTGTTTTTGTTTTTTATGCATTATCGCGCTGTTTACAAAACCTCTGAATAATGGGTGCGGCCTATTCGGCCTGGAAGTAAACTCCGGGTGAAACTGACAGCCAACAAACCAAGGATGATTTTCTAATTCAACCATTTCTATCAAATAGTCGTCGGGGGAAGTGCCGCTTATGAGCAATCCTTTTTCTTTCATAATTTCCCTGTATTCGTTATTGATTTCATAACGATGCCGATGACGTTCCTCTATTTCATCTTTGTTATACAGCTCGTAAGCTTTGGTGTTTTTAAGTATTTTACAGGGATATACCCCTAAGCGCATAGTAGCTCCCTTATTTTTAATCTTTTCTTGCTCCGGCATGAGGTGAACCACTGGGTGAAGGGTAAAAAGATCAAATTCCACACTGTTGGCGCCCTGCAAATTACAACAGTTTCTTGCAAAATCAACTATCGCGCACTGCATTCCCAAACATATGCCAAAAAAAGGAACTTTTTTTTCACGCGCGTATTGGCTGGTCATAATCTTTCCTTCTATCCCTCTCTCTCCAAATCCCCCCGGCACCAATATGGCGTCCACATTTTCCAGAAATAGCTGCGGCCCGCTTTTTTCGATTTGCTCCGCGTCAATCCATTTTATATCAACCTGGCATTTATACATATAACCGGCGTGATTCAGCGCCTCCACAATGCTGAGGTAAGCATCCTGCAACTCCACATATTTGCCTACCAGCCCTACCGTTATACTTTTATCCAAATCATGTACTTTATTTACAATCTGTGCCCATTCCCTCAAATCAGCCGGCAAACATTCCAGCCCTAATCTTTTGATGACTTCCTGATCCAATTTTTCTTTAGCCAGCATCAGCGGGACCTCATAAATAGTTTTAGCATCTTTGAGCTGAATAACCGCGCTTCTGTCTACATCGCAGAACAAGGCCAGCTTCGCTTTCATATCTTCTGACAAATCCTGTTCCGTCCGGCACACAAGAATATCAGGCTGAATCCCAATACTCCTAAGTTCTTTAACGCTATGCTGAGTAGGTTTAGTTTTCACTTCCCGCGCCGCGCGCAAAAAAGGCACTAAAGTTACATGGATATAAATGACCCGCTCTTTCCCCAAATCAAATTTCAACTGTCTTATCGCTTCTAAAAAAGGCAAGGATTCAATATCTCCTACCGTACCGCCTATTTCAGTGATAACTACATCAGGATGGATCTGATGCTCGATCAAAGTAACCCGAGCCTTTATCTCGTTGGTAATATGCGGAATTACCTGAACGGTCTGCCCTAAATAATCCCCTCGTCTTTCTTTCTCAATAACCGATTGGTAAATACGGCCGGTAGTACAATTGGCGGAACTAGTCAAATTCACATCCACAAAGCGTTCATAATGGCCAACGTCTAAATCCGTTTCTGCTCCATCTGCGGTTACATAAACTTCTCCATGCTGATAAGGGCTCATAGTTCCCGGATCGACATTTATGTATGGATCAAACTTTTGCAAAGCCACTTTTAATCCGCAGCTTTTCAGGATTCTTCCTAAAGAAGCAGCGGTAATGCCTTTTCCCAAAGATGACACAACGCCTCCGGTAATAAAAATATATTTTGTCACTTAACAGTACCTTCCTTTTTGTTTCTGTAATCATCCGCGCTTGATATTATAATTCCAGCCGTTTCTTTATTACCAGCTTGAATAAACTTTTCCAAAAATTCCGCCTCTCTTTTTTAACGCG
Organism: Syntrophomonadaceae bacterium; assembly: GCA_031265005.1. Taxonomy (GTDB): domain Bacteria; phylum Bacillota; class Syntrophomonadia; order Syntrophomonadales; family Syntrophomonadaceae; genus JAISDD01. The sequence continues at coordinate 9,225 of JAISDD010000179.1, forward strand.
GAATTTTTAAGATATTTCAGCCAGCACTATGATTTCTTGACGAGATGGCAAGTGTTCGTTCGTAATTTCCAATTCCGGTTTTTTGGTAACCGTGTCGGCTTGAGCTAAAAATTTTTCTACAGGGGCAATGGGAAATTCGATGGCAGGAGTTTTATAATGCATGGGAATGACTATGCGCGGCTGCAATTGTTTAACTACTTCCCAGGCTTGCGCCGCGTCAATGGTGTAAAATCCGCCCACCGGAATCAATAAGACGTCCACCGTTCCTATGGCTTTAATCTGCTCAGGGGTCAAAAGCGCGCCTAAATCCCCTAAATGAACCAGTTTGATATTTTCCGCCTCAATTTTGAAAATAATGTTGGCCCCGCGCTCTTTTCCTTGACTGCTATCATGCCAAGAAGCAATGCCGGTAAATTTAATCCCGTCCAAAATCGTTTCCTTTACATCTTTTACCACCGTGAAATCGCCCTTTAATTGATCAACAGCATTGTGATCATTGTGATCATGGCTAACCGTAACTATATCAACCGGCTGTTCATAAAGAGGGTACCCTATTGATTTATCATAGGGATCCGTCAATATTGATTTGCCGTTTGTCTCAATTACGAACGCAGAATGACCCACATGCTTAATTTTCAATTGTCTTTTCCTCGCTTTCCAGCCTGTTATTATCAAAGAACCAATAACCTTCCCCTTGATAGGTCAGGCGATTATCCATATTTATTCTGGTATAAATATTGCTCAGGCTGGCTGCGTCTTGAGTGCATCCTATTTTTTCAGCTATACTGATTAGCAGCTCTTTATAAAAAACCGGCTCTTTATTTTCTCTTATCAGCTCTATGGCCCAGTCAGATTCGCTTTTTTTCTTTATCATTCCGCTTCCTCCTATACTTACATTTGCTCAGGAGCGTCAACTCCTATAATTTGCAACGCATTATAAATGGTCACTTTAATAACATATAGCAGCAACAGCCTGGCGTTCTGCAAATCGGCGTCGTCATTCAAAACCCGATAATGATTATAATAACTGTGAAACAACCCGGCCAAATCCAGCACATATCGCGCTATGCGGTGAGGGGCGCAGCTTTGGGCCGCCGTTTCTATTTCTTCAGGAAAATCAGCGATTTTTCTTAATATTTCTTTCTCGGCTTCCTCTTTAAGGTATGCAACGTCAATTTCATCCCATTTCGGAATATCAGCCCCCAAAGCTTGAGCTTGCCGGAACACGCTGCAGATCCTGGCATGAGCATATTGAACATAATAAACAGGGTTTTCCATATTTTTCTGTTTAGCCAGTTCCAAATCAAAATCCAAATGGCTGTCGGGACTGCGCAGCACAAAAGCAAATCTCGCCGCGTCCACCCCCACTTCATCCAGCAGCTCGTCTAAAGAAACCGTAGTCCCTGTTCGTTTAGACATTCGCACTAACTCTCCATCCCTATACAAACGTACCAGCTGCATCAATATAATTTCCAATTTATCCGGATCATAACCTAACGCTTGCACAGCCCCTTTCATTCTCAGAACATGACCATGGTGATCAGCCCCCCATATATTAATAATACGGTCAAAACCACGTTGAAATTTATCATTATGATAAGCAATATCACTGGCAAAATAAGTAGGAATCCCATTGGCGCGAACTAACACCTCATCTTTTTTATCCCCGAAAAGAGTTGATTTCATCCACCAGGCATCATCTTTTTGATACACAAATCCCTTTTGCCTCAACATATCAATTACTTCCATTATTTTACCCGTTTCATGCAGCGTTTTTTCACTGAACCAAACATCATATTTTATCTTAAACCTGGCCAGAGTTTTCTTTATATAATCGATTCTGTCTTCCAGGGCGAATTTTAACAGTACTTGTCCTCTTTCTTCCGTCGAAAGCTGCAGCAATCCGTCTTTATATTGCGCGTCTATTTTTTTCACAGTATCAATTATATCCTGTCCAGCATATCCATTTTCAGGGAAAGGCACATCTTGCCCCTGCATGTTCAAATATCTGGCTTCTAAAGATTTTTCTAAATTCACAATCTGATTGCCGGCGTCATTTATATAAAATTCCCTTTCCACTTCAAATCCGGCCCAAGATAGCAAAGAAGCCAGAGAATCGCCGATCGCCCCTCCTCTTGCGTTGCCCATATGGAGATTTCCCGTGGGATTAGCGCTTACAAATTCTACCTGAACTTTTTCGCCGTTACTAAGCGCCGCTCCATATCTATCTTTCATTTGAACCGCCAGTCCGGGAATATCATAAAGCCAATCTTCCGTAAAATAAAAATTGATAAATCCCGCGCCTGCTGTTTCAATTTTTTCCAAATCCGAAGCTTGCATATGCGCTATTAACATCAGGGCAATTTCTCGCGGCGGCCTGTGCGCGAAACGCGCTAACAGCATAGCGACATTGCACGCAAAATCCCCATGCGCTTTTTCCCTTGGTTTCTCAATGGTAAATTCAGGGGTAAAGCCACTGGGTATATTCAACTCATCCCTAGACGCTTCTACCGCGTTTACCACTATATCATTTATCTTTTTTTTTAATTCGGCAATTGGATTCACACAAGCCCTCCCCTAAAATTTTACTGTCCGTCTAAAGATAAACTTATGTTATTTATAATAGCATACCTTTTTTTTTACAATATGCAAATTAGGAAATGGGAAAGCCGGGCAAAAAAAGGTTGCGGCAAACGTTTTCCATACATTAGAAAGCGCGCCGGGTCTGCGGATAACGAATAAAAAAATAAACGGATAATGCCTTGATTTAATAAACGACAGCCTGTATCCTTCTGCGTCAACTTTTATCAGTTCTATTTAAAACAAACCACTTATTCAAAAAAGCGTCAATATTTTTAGGGGCCTCTTTATGAATAGCATTAAACAGATCTTGAGTAGTAGCGATTTTATATTGATAATCAGCCCAATAACGGTGAAGAATCATACTCATCTTTTCTTCTCCCACTTGATTCTCCAGCTCAAACCAAAACTGGGCGCCATTATTATAAACGCCTTTATAATATTCGTCCCGCGACGAAAAGCTGTTTAAGCCTCTCGCCAAATTACGTGGATATGACGTTCCCAACGCTGGCCCGCTCCCATTTTCATTATCTATATAATATTTATAAGCCGCCCAGTTAGCCAAGCCTTCATCCAGCCAAGGTTCTTGCATTTGATCGTTTCCAACTACTCCATACCACCACTGATGAGCAATTTCATGCGCCAAAGTCAAAGTAATTTGCTGCTCATTTGCCGTCTCATCCTCTAAAAACTCATCATTAATGAAAACCAAACCGCTGTGTTCCATGCCCTGAAATCCTTTCATAGGCACAAAAACAACATTTAATTCCTTATATGGGTAAGAACCATATGCGCCATTAAAATAATTCAGTATTTGTTTGGTTTTTTCAGCGTAAAATCTGGCTGTCTGGGGCCTGCGCCCCGGCACAAAGCATCTGACGGCCGTTTTATTCAAAGTTACCGTTTCCGCGCTGTAATCAAACATTAAAGCCAGCGCGAAGCTTCTCCATTTTTTGCCGCTCATTGTGTAACGCTGACGCCCGTTGTCTTCAAGCGTCGTGCGTTCTATAACGGGCATACCGATGGGAACATATTGTTCAGGAACGTCTAAATGCACTAAATATTCGGCGCTATGAAAACAGAATGGATCTCCGAATTTTGAATTATATGATTTTTTCCAGCCATTGTCGTCCAATACATTCAGTTGTGGATAAAAAGCAGACAACATATAAATCCCGTTTTTCGTCCCCAACCGATAAGATACTCTGGGAACTTTGACCGTCCATTCTATCGCAACGTCTATCTTTTCATCCATCATTATATCATGCCCCAATATGACGCTTAAAGATATTCCTTCATAGGTAATAAGCGTATCTTGCCCGTTGACGGTCAATTTTTCCACCTCCAGCCCTCCAGGGTTGAAGCCGCTGTAGTAAGCGTCAAGCGGCGCCGGCGTTTCGGTGTCCAGGTTAAACGCATTAGGATATACTGTCAGCCATAATTCCGCCAAGGGTCTCCCCGACGTATTTACCGTACTTATAAGCGATTTCCCGTATAAACATCTATTGCCCGTGTCTAAATTAAGATTCATCACATAAGTAGTTTTATCCGGATCAGGGAAAAGGTATTCATTAAAATCAATAGTAGATGAATATATAGGCGATAACTTTATTTCCGTTCCTATTTTTTCAGCCCATTCCCAATGTATAGCAATAAATATCCCTAACAAAAATAAAAATAAATAACCAACACATTTGCGTTTCATCTTTTATCACCTGTCAAACGCGTTCTAAGATACGTCACCGCCCGGAATTTTTTTATTATCGGAACAGTACTATATTGTCACGGTAATCTTTCTGCAAATCTTCATGTAAAAAGTTTAAAAATCTTACCAGCATAACGGCGGCTTCAGCTTTAGTAACCGCTTGGTTGGGATTGAGGCGGTTAAAAGTATCTCCGCTGACCAAACCAATCCTCTGCCCCATATAAACGCTGTCGATTCCCCACAGCGGTATTTGGTCATTATCATAAAACGACGTCTGATAACCCGGCGTCGGGGCAATATTTTCGAAACCCAGCGCCCTGATCAGTATAGTGACCGCCTGCGCTTTGGTAAGATTATCATCAGGAGAAAACGAATTGCTTGACGTTCCGCTGGTAATCCCTTTTTCAACCGCTGTTTTAATGTAAGCATAAGCTGGATTAGCGGCGTCCAAGTCATAATAAGGCGATACCTCCGGCGGCTCTCTGCGCCGTGTGGAAGACCTAGCGTTAGTTTGGCTGTTGGACGGCCTTATATCACACGCTTTCACTACTGCTTCGATAAAATCTATCCGGCTCATAGGTATATCCGGCGCAAAAAAAGCTGAACTTTCATTGAAGACATCCAGGGAATACAACTGGCTTATATGGTCCTCAGCCCAATGCCCTCCCAAATCTCTAAACTTGGGAATGAGCAGTTTTTCTATTTTCGGCACCATCTGTTTACTAAGATCAACCGAATATACATCCCTGCGATTATTGTTAGGTATCCCTTCCGTGTCTATTCTCGGTAAATCGTATTCATAAATTGCCGTCATCTCCTCATTGGTAACTCTCATATGCGCACCGGCAAAACTCGAATAAACCGCGGTATTATCCTCATAACGCAAACTTTTTGCCGTACTGTCGGACACATAAGCTCTTACCATTCCCTGCCAGGAATTTTCCCAGTCTCGCTCTTCTTCATCATCCGCCTCTATCGTGCGCGTACTATCTAAATAATAATCAATAATCTGCGTTTGGGTATTACCCCAAAAATTATCATAACCGACTTCGCCTCCGCTTACTGTAATTGTCAGTTTTCCCTGATTACGATTTATGGTATAGTATTTACGCCCTTCAAAAGTGCCAGAGGAAAAATCAGAA
>JAISDD010000227.1 GCA_031265005.1 Syntrophomonadaceae bacterium
GTATCTGTGCCCTGGAGCAGACTCTTGATTGGGTATAAGATAGAATATGGTGATTTAAAGTAAAATACCCGAAAGGCATAGTATACGCCGCCACAAAACTGCGAGAGTAGCGCGTGCCGGGGTCATCCCCTATTGTAGTTGAAGCGTTTATATAAATATTTTCGTTAAGCGAAAACAAATTATCGCGCGAATAGCTTGCGTTTATGCGGCTTACGCCCGTGGTCTTGGTACCGTTATTATCATAGGAAATACTTATAGAATTGCGCGGCAGCGGCTCATTATCTATCATCACGATTGATCCGCCCTCATTTTTGCCGGGCCGCACATCCATAACGGCGCGCGAGGAGGAAAGTTTATTCATCTGTTCAACACCCTGCTCAAGGCTGCGCAAATCCAGAATCCGCCCGCGCGTGAACGGGAATGCCGTAAACTTTTGTAATGCCGCGCCTGCGCCTTTTTGCGGTTCCTTTGTTTTGGGATTCAGCAGGATTATATCTTCCAGCAAGCCTTCTTCCACCACGATATTTAGCTGCTTTTGGCCGATATTGTGGAAATCAAAATACACGCGCGCGGCTATATAGCCTTTATCTATATATGCCTGCTGGATATCGTTTTGTATCTGTTGGAGGGTTTCCTTGCGCACACACGCGCCCGCGGCTTTGCGTGCTTTCTTTTGGATTTTCTTAATATTGAGTTTTTTTACGCCGGAGATATTGATTTTTTGAAGATCAAGGCAGCCTTCTTCGCTAATGGCGGTGGCGGCGGGCGCGGCTTGTTCCTGAGTTTGGGTAGCGGTTTGCAGTGCGCGCTCATCCATTCCCACCCGCCGTTCACGCAACAAATCCTGCGCATCCTGCTGCTGGCGCCGCTGGATTTCTTCCGACATTGTCTGCGCTGGAGCCACACCCGCCAAAAAAAGCAGACACGCCGCCAAAGATAATTTATGTATTTTCTGTTGCATAAGCGCGATAATAATAAGACAGTATAAGTATACACTTACCTTAGCAAAAAAGACTGTCTATTGCCAGCGATTTCTGGTCTCTTTACTATTGCCATAAATAAAAAAAGGCGGTGCCATCAAGAGCGATCAAATACTTGAATGAAACACCGCCCCGCCATACCCCTAGGGGTATGGCGAAAGCGAGTTCATTTTTGGCTTGATCGCTGTTTTGTTAATTTCTCAACAAAACTGTGCAGGTTCTTTTAACCGGCTTCCAAAAATAAATCTTATACTACCATTAAATCAATTCTACTAAAATTAGCCACCTTTTTTGCGACAGAGCTTAATGCTACGCCATTTTAACGAGTTTCGCATATATACGGACACTTTCATCACAATCAAAAGGTTCATATTTCAACTTATTGTCAGAAACCATCTGGAGCTTAGGGCCTTCTTCACTGTTAAAAGTCCTTATGCGTTTAATCTTTAAACCTTCATCTTTACGGCATAGCACTATGGAGTCGGCAGACGGCAGCTCGTTGGTTTTCTTAAAAAGCAAAAGCTCCCCGTCAGAAATCGTAGGCTCCATAGAGTCTCCTTTAGCTTTCATTAAAAATAAATCTTTTGTGGGGATCGGTAAAACTCTCGTGGGCATAGAGATATAGTCAACAATGTTTTCTTCGGCAAAAATATCATTGTCGCCACATTGGGCATATCCGTAAAACGGAAGCGGCGTGAACTCGCTCACGTCACGGTTAGTTGGAATTAACTTACGACCTTCACGTACAATAAAATTTTCATTAATCAATTTATTGATATGAACATGAACCGTGCTGACAGATTTTAATCCGAGTCCTTCAGCTATTTGCTGCAAAGTGACGTTTGGTGTATTTTTTATTATTTCAATTATTATGTTTTGTCTTTGCAGTTCATTTTGTCGCTTACTGGGCATCTTTTTATCTCCATGTATATATTTTACGGCATTTAAAAAATGATACATATTTTATTCTGATATTTCAACTATATTCTATAAAAAAACGAAATATATTGATAAAAACGAAATAAAGTGCTATAATATATGAAAATATGGAAGCGGTATTAAAAAATGGAGAGAATTGTGGAAAAAACGGATTTTAATCAAACTTAGTAAAGGAGAACACATATGCCAGAAGAAGCAAATTCCAAAGGAACCTCGCAGGAGGGCCTTGTTGTGCGCTATATCGCACCTAACGAAGTAAAACCTTATCAGAACAACCCCAAAAAGCATTCTGAAAAGCAGGTCACGCAAATAATAAACTCCATAAAAGAGTTTAAGTTCAATAATCCCCTGCTTATTGATGAAAACAATGTTTTAATAGCTGGTCACGGGCGTTTGCTGGCCGCCAAGCATTTGAACTTGGAAAAAGTCCCCGCGATACAATTGAGGCATCTGACGGAAGCCCAAAAACGCGCATACCGCATAGCCGACAATAAACTTACCGAAAACGGCGATTGGGACATAAACATTCTGGCGCTTGAGTTTAGTGATTTGGAAAAACTAGATCTTGACTTTTCTCTTGATATAACCGGCTTTGATAATATTGAAATTGATAATCTGCTTAATCCGCCGGTTTCAGATCTTAAGTTAAATAATATACCTTTTGTGAAACCGGAAGAAATTGTTTCCACCTCAGGTGACGTTTGGCAACTCGGTGAACACCGCATAATCTGCGGTAATGCCCTGGAAGAACGATCTTTTATAGATTTGACGGGTGGTAAACAGGCCAATATGGTTTTTACCGATCCGCCATATAATGTAAAAATAGACGGTAATGTGTGCGGTAAAGGAAGTAATAGACATAAAGAGTTTGCCATGGCGTCCGGTGAAATGTCAAATGATGAGTTTACGCTGTTTTTGACTGAAAACTTTAAATTACTTAAAAAATACAGTGTTAGCGGCAGTTTGCACTATATATGCATGGATTGGCGGCATATAGAGCATATTACGCGCGCGGGGCATGTATATGATGAGTTTAAGAATCTTTGCGTATGGAATAAAACAAACGCGGGCATGGGGTCACTTTACCGCTCTAAGCATGAGCTTGTTTTCGTTTACAAAAACGGCAACGCGCAGCATATGAATAATGTTAAGTTAGGCATATATGGCAGGTACCGCACCAATGTATGGGATTATGCCGGGGTGAACTCTTTTGGCAAAAATAAAGATCTTCTTAAACTGCACCCCACAGTAAAGCCGGTAGAGCTTATATGGGATGCTATTCTGGACAGCACCCAAAGCGGGGATATAGTGCTGGACAGCTTTTTAGGCTCCGGCAGCACATTAATTGCCTGTGAGAAGGCAAAGCGGAAATGTTTCGGCATAGAGCTTGAGCCGCTTTATATAGATACAACGATAAGACGCTGGGAAGATATGACAGGGAAAAATGCTGTCCGACAAGACGGCAAGACTTACTCAGAACTCATCGCGGAGAAACAGGGGGCCAGTGATGCCAAATAATTACGATGTGGGTTACCGCAAACCTCCGGAGGACAGTAAATTTAAGCCCGGACAAAGCGGAAATAGTAAAGGCCGCCCCAGGAAACGTAAAGAAGAAGGTATGTTTGATTTGTTGAATAAAGAATTAAAATCCAAACTAACACTGAAAGACGGAAGTAAAATAACTAAAGCGGAAGCTGCGATCAGGCAATTGTGCAACAAGGCATCCGGCGGTGATTTTAAGAGCGGGAAGTTAATTCTGGATATAACAACAAAACAGCAGGCGAACACTTTGGCCCTGGAATTTCTTAATAAACTTATTAAAGAAAATTACATCACGGAAAGCAATGTTAAAGATTATCTTAACAGCGGCAAGATACTTGGCACAAAGTCAATGCCGGCAGCTCTTTACAATATGTATAAAGGAGCTAATATAAAACGAGCGGCAGCTTTTGAATGGTTGAAAAATATATTAATTATATCCAGAATATGGGAGGCATTTGTATTGGCTTTTTTCAGCATGGTAATTTGGAGACGGATTAATGAAGAACTCTGTTTTTGGGAAGGAGTTGACGCTACGTTAGATTGTCTGCAAATTGATGAGAGGCAAAGGGAGCATGTTATCAGTAATTTAGAGAAGGGAAGAGATTATAAACGTCCAAGTTATGATTTATATAATACGGCCTTTGATATATGGTTTTTTATGATGCGAAATGTAGAGCTTTGCATGACGGTAATACGCGATGCCAGTAAAAGGATTGAGGGATATAAGGAACAGGAAAAAGAGTTTTTTAATGAAGAATATCAGCAAGATGTATTATCAATAGCATCATCAGAGATGATGCCGAGTGAATTAAAAATCGTTAAAGAGGAATTAGAGCGATACAAGGACAGTTATGAGATGTTTTGCGGAGCGCCGGATTTATTTAAAACAAAAAGCAGGATTATTTTAAAGGAAAACTTCAAAAAAGAAGAGATAGAAGAAGTGTTAAAATGGTATCGCAGTGATATTTTACCTGAAGAGTAAGTTGTGCTTTTTATTACTTGACTTCTCTCCCGACAGTAAGCGGTAATATGAATACCGAGAAGCAAGGAGAAAGTTATGAGGGGAAAAAAGGCAAAAATAAAAATCAAGCCAAAGCGGTTTATCTTAAAAAGGTAGGCCGCTTTTTTATTTTTCCGAAGTAAACAACCATAAATAAAGTCTTGACAATGCTCCCTATAGTAAGCGTTAATGTGTATAGAAGGTAAAATAAAAAAGAGGTACTAAAATGAAAACCAAAATACAGTCAAAATTAAACCTGAAACATATAAAAATTAGGCTATCCGGAAAGGAGCAATTAAGAAGAGAGATTTTAGAAAAAATTGTTAAACAAGGGAAAAGGCAGGGATTGCAGCGCATTGAGTTTTACAAATTTGGAAATGTGCTTTTTGACGCGCATCCGACCGAATATCTGAAATTAACAAAGGGAGTGTTTAGCGTGACAATTAAATAAGCCGGATAATGGTAAAAGACAATATGGAAAACCAAGAAAATACACTAATCAGAAAACAGGCGGAACAAGAATTATCTGTTTTGAAAACAGAATGGCAAAGATACTTCAAAATGCCTCCGCCAACAAAATCCAGCCGAGAGTTTTTATCCAAGAATATCTCATGGCAAAAACAGGCCGAAGAGCATGGCATAAATCTTAATAAGTTTTACAAGATGATGGACGCAGCATTATCGCAATATGAACTTGGCAAAAAAGTGAAGCATGAGTTAGTTGTAAAATCTGGCACAAGGTTTATAAGACAATGGCAATGGAAAACACACGAAGTTGAAGCTGCCGGAGCCGCTTTTATCTATAATGGGGAGAATTATAAAAGTCTGTCAGCCATAGCCCGCAAGATAACGGGAACACAGTGGAACGGGAAATTGTTTTTCGGAGTTAAAAAATGAGTGAGAAAAAACCAATAATAAGATGTTCCATATATACCCGCAAATCCTCCGAAGAAGGGTTGGAACAGGATTTTAATAGTCTTCATGCCCAGCGCGAAGCTTGCGAAGCATATATAACAAGTCAAAAACACGAAGGCTGGGAGTTTATAGAAAAACACTATGATGATGGCGGGTATTCAGGAGGAACTCTTGAACGCCCTGCTTTAAAGGAATTACTTGCCGATATTGCCGCTGGGTTGATAGATATAATAGTAGTCTATAAAATAGACAGGCTAACAAGAAGCTTGATGGATTTCAGCAAAATAGTGGAGGTTTTGGATAAAAATAATACCTCATTCGTATCAATAACCCAGCATTTTAATACCACTACGAGTATGGGGCGACTGACGCTGAATATGTTGTTATCCTTCGCGCAGTTTGAAAGAGAGGTAACGGGCGAACGTATCCGCGACAAATACGCCGCCAGTAAGCAAAAGGGAATGTGGATGGGCGGCACGGCACCGTTAGGATATTATCGTAAAGATAAGAAATTATTTCCTGATGGGGTAGAATCCCCAAAACTTAATCTGATATTTGAGAAGTATATAGAATTAAAAAATGTAACCAAATTAAAACATTGGCTTGAAGACAACGGCATAAAAAGCCAATACGACCAAACGCTTAGCACAGGTAACCTTTATAAGATTTTGGTAAACAGGGTTTATGTGGGGGAGGTGCCGCATAAAGATAAGTGGTATAAAGGATTACATGAAAGCATCTTAAACCCGGAATTATTCCAAAAAGCCCAAGTAATCTTACAGGAAAACCGTATAAAAGACAGGAGTATAGAAAACCACAAGGAGCCATCGCTACTGGCGGGGAAAATATTTGATGACAAAGAAAAGTACATGAGCCCCAGCCACAGTAACAAGAAAGGGAAAAGATATAGATATTATTTAAGCCAGGCGGTTATAAGACATGAAAAGCAAAAAATAGGTGAAG
>JAISDD010000231.1 GCA_031265005.1 Syntrophomonadaceae bacterium
CTTCACCTATATAGCCAATGATAGCCCTATTCTCCCTATTATAGTTTTTCGCCATTTTCATACCGCCCTTTGCGCTGTCGCTGAATACAACTTCAAGCAATATATCACCGCCTATTAAAAATTTCGTATGTCATGCAAATACTGTTCGCCCGTTTCATCTCCGTAGACGAGCCTGTAAAAACATAAATATTATATCAGAGTCCACCCAACTAAAAAAGCTGTTCTTAACAAAAAAACGAAGGGAAAATTTAAGATAATTAACTATGAGACAGGCGGCTGACAGCTTCTTGTAAATTATTTAACGCTTTTTGCAGAAACGCTTGCGGACAGGCTATGTTGATGCGCTGGAAACCTGCCCCTCCCGCGCCGAACATGGTGCCGCCGTCCAGCCAGAGTTTAGCTTGGTGTAAGATGAAATTTTCCAATTCTTTCACGCTTAAATTCAAGGATTTGCAATCCAGCCATAATAGATAAGTTCCTTCCGGTTCTACTAATTTTATTTGAGGAAGGTTATGGTTCAAAAACCGGCGCGTAAAATTCAAGTTGCCGTTCAGATATTGCAGCAGCTCTTCCAGCCAGTCCGCTCCGTAGAGATAAGCGGCTTTGGCGGCTACGATGCCCATGGCTGATGATTGAGAGAGACCGCTGCGTTCAAATTCTCTTTGAAATTTAGCGCGTATTTCCACATTGGAAATAAAATTATGGGCCAGTTGCAGGCCTGCCAGATTAAAAGTTTTGGAAGGGGAAGTAAATGTGATGGTTATATCTTGGAAAGATGGGTGTAAATCAGCAAAAACCAAATGCTTATTTCCCGGATAAATAAAATCAGCGTGTATTTCGTCCGCAGCTACGATAACTCCGCGGCGCAAGCATATTTCTCCTAAACGAACGAGTTCGTCTTTGGTCCAGACCCTTCCCACCGGATTATGAGGATTACAGAATATGAACATCTTTACATTATGCTGGAGGATTTTGTTCTCAAAGTCCTCGAAATCGATACTATAATGATTGTTTTCATATAAGAGCTCGCTGATCACTAAATTCCTTTGATTATGTTTTACCGCGGATGCGAAAGGATAATAAACCGGCTGATTTATTATAATGCTATCTCCCGGCGAAGTTTGTGATCTGACCGCGATATATATGGCGTTCACGATCCCCGGAGTTTTAACGAGCCATTCCGGTTTAATTTCCCATTCAAATCTTGAACTGAACCAGTTTTGTAAAACCTCAAAATAATGCCGGCCAGTTTCCGAATATCCAAAAATACCATGCCGGACCCGTTCCGTCAAAGCTTCAAGTACGCAAGGGGGCGACTGAAAGTCCATATCCGCTACCCAGAAAGGCAGGACATCATCCGGGCGTCCGCGGTCAGTGGGATTAAATTTGATACTGTCGGTATTTCGACGGTCAATAATTTTGTCGAAGTCGTACTTCATGAATTTGTACTCCTATTTTTTAAAAGCGTTGTCCAAGTCATTAATAATATCATCTGCCGCTTCTAAACCGACGGATAAACGCAAAAGACTTTCATTGATGCCTTTAGCTTTTCGCTCTTCTTCCGGAACGTCAGCGTGCGTCTGCAGAACCGGATAAGTGATCAAACTTTCAACTCCGCCTAAGCTTTCAGCGTATTGAATTATCCGCACTTTTTCCAACATTCGCCGCGCGGTTTCGCTGTCAGTGAGCGCGAAAGAAATCATGGCGCCGAACCCGCTGGCCTGGCGGCAGGAAATCTCGTAACCCGGATGATTTTTAAGGCCGGGATAGTGAACGGCGGTCACGGCTTTTTGCTGTTCCAGCCAGGCGGCAATTTTCATAGCGTTTTTTTGTTGTTGTTCCAAACGCACAGCTAAAGTTTTTATGCCTCTGATAATAAGCCAGCTGTCAAAGGGAGACAGGCAAGCTCCCGTAGTATTATTAATAAAGCGCAGACGTTCAGCCAGACTAGGGTCTTTGACTACTAAAAAACCGGCTAGAGCGTCGTTATGTCCGCCTAAATATTTGGTGCCGCTATGGAGAGAGACATCCGCTCCTAAAAGTAAAGGTTTTTGAAAATAAGGCGTCAGAAAAGTATTGTCCACTATGAATAAAAGCCGGTGTTTTTCCGCTAATTGCGCGACCTCCGCGATGTCGATAACCTGCATAGTAGGGTTAGTAGGAGTTTCTATAAAAATAGCTTTAGTATCAGGCGTTATAGCTTGCCGCAACTGTTCCAACGAGTTTACCAGAGAAAAAGAAAGCCCTTTTTTGACGGAAATATTGAAAAACAAGCGATGAGTGCCGCCATATAAATCATCGGAAGCAATAATGTGGTCCCCTGGTTCAAACAGTTCCATAAGGGTATTGACCGCGGCCATTCCGCTGGAAAAAGCTACAGCTTCAGCGCCGTTTTCTAAATGGGCCACGATATTTTCAAGATATTCTCTGGTAGGATTTTGCGTACGGGAATAATCAAAGCCGGTACTGCGCCCGACCCCAAGGTGAGCAAAAGTGGCCGACTGGAAAATGGGGACGCTGACAGCTCCGGTACAATCAAATTTTTTTTCACAGCCATGAATACAAAGAGTTCGGAAATCCATTTTACAACGCTCCAATATCTAGTAAATCAATATGATTAATAAGATATTAACTCGATTATCGCTGCCTGTCAATATGTAGTTTGTTATAAATGCGCCTTAAAAACCAAGGCGCTAAATAAGGGTTGAACCCGGTGATTTATACATGAATATTAAGGATAATTTAAAACGTAAAAAAATTTAAGCATTCCTGATTTTAGTTGCGGAACTACGTCATGATCATACGAAAACACGCTGTCAGGTTTTAATCAGTTTACCGGCGTGAGACCGTCCGCCGTGAATTTATAACCTTCAAAACTGCCGAAAATGCTGATCTGCCTGAAGAAAATCACGTTTATTCCGTTTTCATTCACACTGACCAGTACGCTGCCGCCTCTAGAAAGTTCGGCGTATTCCCTGGGCAGCGGCACGAGCTCTCTTGCGGAGCCTGTTAGGTTTATTTCGCCGTCTTCAATCATTTGCACAATATACTCATATTTTGCGATATTTTCTTTAAAATAACTGTTACTGAAAGTTTCATTTTCAGCGTTTATCTGACCGCGCATGACAAACACGATGAGGACGGCCGCAGACAGCGGTATCAATAACAGGACAGCAATGGCTTTTACCCAGCTGCTGGGTCTTGGCGCACTCTCGATTTCGCCGCCGGCATCCGTGAATATCCGGCGGACGTACTGAAGCAGCTTACGTTGTTCCGGCGCGATGATCAGCTTCGAACGGTCGGAAAAGTGCAACATATACTGCCGCTTCGTGACCACCGCGCCCAATCCGCCGACTGTTATGCTGATTCTAACAAGGTCCGGCAGATAATACGCGCGCGTTGACAGAGATTCTCTGATGAAGAAGTGCGGAGTTGCCAGCGTATCGCCATCGATAAAGAGCGGATGTTCGTATTCGCGTATCAATTGTCTGGAGGTCTCGTCGGCAAAACGCAGCCGCGAAACCTGACGCAGCAACGGACAGGTTTCGGGCAGAAGAAACCAAAAGGAGCGCATAATAAGGATCATCAATAAAATAAGGATAAACGGCGTACCCAGCAGGATGGTCGAATCCATAAGCGCGGCGGCGGTACCCGAAGCGCCAAACAACCCGGAGTGCCAAAACGCCCATTTACAGACTATCCCAATAAGCAGCGCAAGCACAAGCGGAGGCATAAAGCCATATTGTTTCCGCGCCAGCCATTTGAGCGTGTTAAAATCGGCGCATCTTGTGTCGGGAATTTGGGCTATAGCTTCGCCCAAGCGCTTTACGCCGAATAATTCCACATAAATCAGCACAAAGACCTGCTCTGAAAGTTTGAGCAGCACCATCGCGACCGAGTAAAAGAACAGCCGCCCGGCGAAACTATGAGACAGGGGCAGATCCACGCCCGCAAATTGCAAAAGTGAAACCGTAAGCAGCCCCGCAGCCGCGATAATTTCAAATCCGCAGGAGAAAGCAACGGCGGTAAGCCATGACTTGAAGCCGCGGCGCTTCGCCAGCCTTCTCTGCGTAAAGGCTATGTACAGCGCGCATATTACGGCAAACGCGGCGCATAAGGCCATAACTTCATAAAACAGCCTGGCCGACTCAAACAGTGGCAGTACTTCCGAACGTTCCAATAAGGTTTGGTTGGCGGAGGTCATGAACGGCGAGAAGAGCATGGGGACGAATATACCGACCGCGCAAAGCAGTATATAGGGTATACCTAACAGAAATGCGGACAGCACGATGTGCGGCTGTGTGTTTTTATCATATCCTAACAGCTGATACACCATATATAATAAACCGAAGGTGGAAACCATTGCGATTGCACAGGTAACATAAATCGATCCATCCGTGCCGAACGACGCTTGGCCGAACGACGCTTGGTCTATCAGGTTAAGCAAAGCTTTTATCAGCACCAGATCCGGCATTGACCTCACCCGCCAAAAACATCTTTTTTATATTATATAATAAATCCTCTTTCTTTTTCCCGCAGCCGCAGGCAAATATCAAATAAAGAATAATATAAATAAAAACTAAGGCGCTAAGCAAGGGCTGAATCCGGTGATTTATCCATGAGTATAAGGGTGATTTAAGATATGAAATCTGAAAAAATCATTCGGATTGTATTGTCAAAGACGTTTGACGCGTAAGTAGTTTCAATAATTGAAAAATAAATCTTGTATTATGCGCTCGAACGTGCTATAATACATCATATCTGTTGAATGGACGAGGGAAGCTCATATGGATATTGATTGGTTGACCCCAGAGGAAGCAGGTAATCTGTGGGGAATAAAGGCAAGACGAGTGCAGACGCT
>JAISDD010000244.1 GCA_031265005.1 Syntrophomonadaceae bacterium
GCTATACTAGCAAAGTGAATCATAAATGTAACTAACGCCGAAATCATGTTTAAAACATAATTTCGAGTCCAAATTTTAGCCATTAAGTTTACAAATCCATTTCTTGTAAAATGCCGCAAAATTCTTTTTTTACATTTTTTATCATATCATTTTCTTTATATCACCACAGCTGTTGAATTTTCATCATCGGGGACAAGGATTGTTCCGGTATCACCGCGTCCTGGTCAAATTGTTTAAAAGCTACAGCCAGCATAAGTTTTAAACGATTGATTTGGTTCACCTCGCTGGCGCCTGGGTCATAATCAATGGCCGTTATATTCGCTAAGGGGAATTGGCGCCGCAGTTCTTTCAGCATTCCTTTCCCGGTCACATGGTTGGGCAAACAGCCGAAAGGCTGCATACATACGATATTATGCGCCCCTTCATGAATAAGCTCTACCATCTCAGCGGTTAAAAACCATCCTTCTCCGGTATGATGCCCTAAAGAAAGAATTTCACTGGCCGACGCCGCTAATTCATCAATATTATTCGGCGGAGTAAAGCGTTCGCTGCTTTCTAAAGCTCTTTTCAATTCATTCCGCGATTTCTCTAAATAATTAATAAAAAATCGATTGATAAAGTTTTCCCAGCGAGTACTGTCTAAATATTTATATTTAAAAACAGAATCATACAAACAATAGAGGAAAAAGTCCAGCAGATCAGGTATAACTACTTCCGCTCCTTCACTTTCCAATACTTTAATTATGTTATTATTAGCGTCTGGATGATATTTTACCAAGATTTCCCCCACCACCCCCACTTTGGGTTTAGTTTGGCTATATATGGATAAATTATCGAATTCATTTACCAATTCCCAAATAATTTCGTTAAAACCCTCATTATCATCGTAGACCACTTGCAATTTACACCTGTCCATCCATTTACGGAACAACATGTTAGCCGACCCCGGAATCTTTTCATACGGCCTCACTCGGTGCAATACTCTCATCAAAGCGTCTCCTAAAACTATTGCCCTTATAGCTTTTCTCAATAATTTCAGCGTAATGACAAAGCCGGGGTTTTTTTCAATTTTACTCACGTTGGCGGAAATAACCGGTATATCGGAAAAACCAGCATCTTTCAAAGCTTTCCTAAGCAAAGCTATATAATTAGTAGCCCGGCAGCCTCCGCCCGTTTGAGACATCATTACTGAAGTATTTCGCGGATCATATTCACCGGATAACAAAGCCTGCAAAAGCTGGCCGATTACCATAATCGCCGGATAGCAAGCGTCATTATTGACATATTTAAGCCCTAAATCCACCGCTTCTTTATCGACTTCCGGCAATATTGCCACCCGATAGCCTTCCGACCAAAAAACTTCTTGCAGCAGTTCAAAATGAATAGGCGACATTTGCGGACATAATATCACATGCTCTTTTTTCATTTCCTTGGTGAACACTATTTTTCTATCTTCCGGAAGCGCCTGTGCAGGAACAAACTCGCGCTTTCCTCTTTCTTCCAGCGCTGCCAAAAGGGACCGTATCCTTATCTTCGCCGCTCCTAAATGGCTGCCCTCGTCTATTTTTAATAAAGTATATATTTTACCTTTTTGGTGTATAATTTCTTGTACTTGATCAGCCGTAACCGCGTCTAAGCCGCACCCAAAAGAGGTGAGCTGGATCAATTCCAGATTATTGCCGCCGGCTACATAATTGGCCGCAGCATAAAGACGGGAATGATACATCCACTGGTTTACCACCCTCAATTTTTCTGTCGTACGCCCTAAATGAGCCACCGCGTCTTCTGTCAGCACTGCCAACCCGTAAGAATTAATCATATTGGGGATGCCATGATTTATTTCCGGGTCCAGATGATAAGGGCGCCCGGCTAAAACTATGCCTTTCCGGTTAGTTTGTTTAAGTTCGGCAATAACTGCCTCACCTTTAAGGCGTATATCATTTTTAAAGCGCGTGTCTTCCGCCCAAGCGGCCTTCAGGGCGTTATTTATTTCTTTTCTGCCGACGCGATAATCTTGAAAAACTTCGTACAGCCTTTCCGCCAATCTCTTTTTATGGTTATACGGTAAAAAAGGATTCAAATAAACTATTTCTTTTTCTCTTAAAACATCCAGGTTATTTTTTATTACATCCGGGTATGATATAACCATAGGACAATTAAAACAATTATCGGCGTTCGGCTGTTCATTCCGCTCATATATAACGCTTGGGTAAAAGATAGTGTTTACGCCTTGTTCAATCAACGACATGATATGTCCATGAACCAACTTAGCCGGATAGCAAGCCGATTCGGAAGGAATGGTTTCATTGCCTAATTCGTAAATAGCTTTGGAAGAGTAGGGGGATAAAACTACGCGAAAGCCCAATTTATTCAAAAAAACAAACCAAAAAGGATAATTCTCATACATGTTTAAAACTCGCGGTATGCCAATAACGCCGCGAAAAGCTTCCGCCTCCGGCAGCGGCTCATATTGAAACAGACGCTTCAGTTTGTACTCAAACAAATTAATGTTTTCGGTTTTCTTTGCTTCCGGCTGCGTGAATTTTTCGCAGCGGTTCCCGGTAATATACCGGTTGCCGTCCTCGAATTTATTAATCGTAAGCAAACATTTATTATCGCATCCGGCGCACCTGCGGTTCGACACTTTTATGTTAAACTTGTGCAAGTTATCTTTACTAGTAATAGTACTGGGGATGTTTGGCTGATATTCCTGCCGCGAAATCAAAGCAGCGCCGAAAGCGCCCATCAAACCAGCGATATCAGGACGTATAACTTCCCGCCCGGTTATGCTCTCAAACGCTCTTAATATAGCGTCGTTATAAAAAGTCCCGCCTTGAACCACTATTTTTTCACCCAAAAGTTTGGCGTCTCTCATTTTAATAACTTTAAATAAAGCGTTTTTTATGACCGAATATGATAATCCGGCTGAAATATCCCCTACTGTCGCCCCTTCTTTCTGAGCTTGTTTTACCTTAGAGTTCATAAACACGGTGCAGCGGGACCCTAAATCCACCGGGCTTTTGGAATAAAGAGCTTGAGCGGCGAAATCTTGAACCGGCATATCCACCGAACGGGCAAAGGATTCGATAAAAGAACCGCAGCCTGAAGAACAGGCTTCATTGAGCATGATGCTATCTATCACCTGATTTTGTATCTTCAGACATTTCATATCCTGACCACCGATATCAAGTACGCAGTCCACTCCAGGCAGAAAAAATTCAGCCGCTTGATAATGGGCGATCGTCTCGATCTGCCCTTTATCAATCCTTAAAGCAGCTTTTATTAATCCTTCTCCATATCCGGTCACAGTGGAATAGGCTATATAAGCGCTCTCGGGCATTTTTTCGTATATATCCTGCAAAATCCTTATCGCCGACCGCAAAGGATTACCCTCATTGTTGCCGTAATATGAATAAAGTAATGCTCCTTCTTCATCAACAAGAGCGGCTTTTGTCGTAGTAGAACCAGCATCTACGCCCAGAAAGCAAGGCCCGTTCTGATACTCTAAAGGCTTACGTGCTACTTGGTTTCTCTCATGCCGTTTCCGGAAACTGTCCAATTCTTCTTGGCTGTTGAACAAAGCCGGTAAACACCATTTCTCATTCACGGTAATACTGTCTAACTTGGGCAGTCTGTCCAGTACGGTCTTAAATCCTATCGGCGGATTGCTCTGCGAAGCCAGCGCCGCCCCAGCCGCTACAAAATACTGGGCTTGATACGGAAAAATCACCTGCTCTTTAGGCAATTTCAACGTTTCAATAAATCTCTTTCGTAACTCCGGCAGGAAATATAACGGCCCTCCTAAAAAAGCCACTTTACCGCGGATAGGCCTTCCGCAAGCCAACCCGCTGATAGTTTGGTTAACTACTGACTGAAACACAGAAGCCGCGATATCTTCTTTTCTAGCGCCGTCATTGAGCAAAGTTTGAATATCAGTTTTGGCAAAAACTCCGCAACGAGCGGCAATAGGATATATTATCCCCGCATCTTCCGCCATACGGTTCAACCCCAAGGCGTCGGTTTCCAACAGCGTAGCCATCTGGTCTATAAAAGCTCCGGTCCCTCCCGCGCATATCCCATTCATACGCTGTTCCAGGCCATTTTGAAAATAAGTTATTTTGGCATCTTCTCCCCCCAGTTCAATAGCTACATCGATTTCCTCAATAAAAGCCTCCACCGCGTAGTTCGCGGCAATAACCTCTTGGATAAAATCTAAGTTTAAAAAACTGGATAAAGAAAGGCCCGCCGATCCTGTTATATTAACAGTAATAAATTGATTTTTAACACATTCAAAAGCAGAAGTTAACATATTTACAGCAGTATTTTTAATATCGGCAAAATGGCGTTTATATTCATTGAAAATAATTTGGTTATTATCATCCAAGAAAACCAGCTTTACCGTTGTAGAACCTATGTCCAATCCCATACGCAGAATGTTTTCCATATAAATAAGCCTGCTCATACATTGTACAGGCTGTTACCTCCTTTCAACATTTTATGTCATTAATTAAGCCCCCTTGTATGTATCGCTTTATCTATCATATAATCATCAAAGATAATATTTTTTTATATTTATGTTAATTAATACTATAGTGTTGTCAGCAAAATTAAGGTAGTTTATTTCCATATATGTTTAAAAATACTTTATCGTTAGGGAATGGTTCCTCCTCATGAGCGGTTTTTTGCTCATCCGCATAACCCACCGCGATAATAACCCCTACCCTATACTGGTCAGGAATGTTCAGAACTTCGCGTACATAGTTTTCTGAGCTCACATCGTCGCAATTAAACCTGTTCCGGATTTGTATCCAACAGGAGCCTATATTCATACTGGCAGCAGTCAAATGCATGATAATAGCAGCGATGGATGAATTTTCAACCCAAACATCCGATATCTTAGGATCACCTAATACCACTACCGCTAAAGGCGTTTGAGCTAGAAATCCCGCCCCATGAACTTTACACAGCGCGAGTTTATCCAGGATTTCCCGGTCGTCCACCACCAGAAAACTATTAGACGAAATTCCTTTAGAAGCGGGAGCTAATAAAGCCGCCTGCAATAAGTCTTTTATCTCCTGCGGTTTTATTTTTTCGTCTTTATATTTCCTTATACTTCTTCTCTTTTTTAAAATACCGATCACAAAAATTCTCCTAATTTCACTGTTTCATTATTTATATCTATTTTTATTTTACCTTAAATACAATTTTTTTTCACGCTTCTTTCACTTGATGCTGTAATGACCTGTTCAAGTATAACTATGTTTATTGTATAATATTGGTTTAGCACGTGCTTGATTTAAAGTAATTTATATATAAAATATTAAATAATGCGCTTCCAGCGCGGCAAATAAATTTTGATCAGGAGTATAATAATGAGAACCTTAGTAGCGACATTACTGGAAAACGATAAAAAGGGGAAAATATATTGCGCGGCCCGTAAGGTAAGTGATCTGCATATTGAGCTTATAAAAAGCATCGACCGCAAAATTCTTACAGAAAATGGGTTTACCTTTATTAGAATGATCTCTTTAGAGTACCCTAACATCAGCGGCTACGCCATTTTTTTCGAAGGCCATTTAGATCAAATGCCCCGGACTTTAAGAGAAATCAAATCCTGCAACGGCTTATGATACTAATCCGCAATACCCCTACGGGGCACAAGATTAACCCATTACCTTGAAAGCGGATTAGTACATACTATCTCGTGCCCAGAATGGGTATTTTCCTTATTCGCGGGCAAATCTCGTGACCTAAGTGCCCTGAAAGGGTATTAGGTTATATTTGTCCGCGTTTTTATAACCTAAAGGTCACAAGAATAGAGAATAGTATAACATTC
>JAISDD010000249.1 GCA_031265005.1 Syntrophomonadaceae bacterium
TAAATTCCTCCGCTCGCTTTTCTGATATATCCTGCCCGCAATAATAATTGATGACTGACAATTTCAGCTTCACTGGGTACTTCTCTTAAAGTGGGGAAAAATAATTCCGATGTTTTCAAACGTTTACCCTCCTTGGCTTGATATCATTTGATTTATTTCTTCTAATAACGCTGAAACAAGCTCTCTTTCCGGCACTTTTTTTATTACACGCCCTTTTTTAAACAGCAACCCCAAACCTTTACCGCCGGCAATACCTATATCAGCTTCTCTGGCTTCTCCGGGTCCGTTGACCACACATCCCATGACCGCTACTTTTATTGGCTGAGCCAGGGGTCTCAAATAACTGTCCACTTCTTCGGCTATTTGCAATAACGGGATCTGACAGCGTCCGCAAGTAGGGCAGGAAAGAAGCTCCGCCCCCCGTTCGCTCAATCCCAGATTCCGCAAAATTTCATAAGCCGCCCATATCTCCTCCACCGGATCTGATGTTAATGATACTCTAATCGTATCTCCGATTCCTTCCTGCAAAAGAATTCCTATCCCTAAAGCCGATTTTATCAGAGCCCTTTCCGTAGTACCCGCTTCGGTAACGCCAATATGTAACGGATAACATGTTTTAGCCGCTATCAAACGATAAGCTTCCACAGTCATCAACACCGAAGACGCTTTCAAAGAAACTTTTATTTGATCAAAGTTCATGTCTTCTAAAATACGAATATTATGCAAGGCGCTCTCAACCATTGCTTCGGAACATATCTTACCATATTTTCGCAGCAGTTCCTTATCCAAAGAACCGGCGTTTACGCCTATGCGGATCGGTATACCGCAGTCCCGGCAAACAGCCACCACTTCTCTGACTTTTGCGGCGCTCCCAATATTGCCCGGATTGATCCGCAGCCCGTCCGCCCCTGCTTTCGCGCTCGCCAAAGCTAAGCGGTGATCAAAATGGATATCCGCTATAAGCGGCATATTAATAAGCTTTTTAATCTCTTTTACCGCCGCGGCCGCTTCCATATCCACTATCGCCACTCTTACTAACTGGCAGCCTTGTTTTTCCAAAGCGTCTATCTGCCGCACGGTAGCTGAAATATCTCTGGTATCGGTATTAGTCATAGATTGTACCGCTATGGGATTACCGCCGCCAATTAAAACCGTTCCTACCTTTATTACTTTACTCAGGCTCTTCATCACATTCACCCTTTAAAAAAGCGCAAAATATCGTTAAATGTTACTAACACCATTAAAAGCATCAGCACCATAAACCCTATCCAATGCAAAAAACCCTCTTTTTCTCTGGGGAACGGTTTGCGCGTTATCATTTCAAACAAAGCGAAAACTATTCGGGCGCCGTCTAAAGCCGGGATCGGCAATAGGTTCATAAACCCTAAATTAATGCTTAAAAAAGCAGCGAAGGTCAACAATGTGACCACCCCTAACTGCGCAAAATCTCCTACCATGCGCACTATGCCCACCGGTCCCGCTACATCATCCATAGTCGCGCCTCCGGTTACAATAACCGCTAAAGAAGCGATCAGCGCTTTAGTAAGATCGTAAGTTTGCTGAAATCCCATTGTAATCGATTGCGCCAAACTATACCGGTGCTGGATAAAGATCGGGTAAACCCCTATGCCAGTGCTTCCCGCCGCATCTAAAACAGCCGTATTGACAGAAACCGTATATATTTCGCCGCGGTGCTCATATTGTATATCTAAAGCCGGCTTGCCGGAATTACGGGTATTTCTGGCCACATCATCCCATTGTTTTATTTCATTGCCCTCAATGGTCACGATGCGGTCTCCTTGCTGTAATCCGGCTTGAGCCGCCGGAAGACCGGCTTCTACTTTTCCGATCACCGGTTCGTTGCTGCCTTCGGTTGCGCCGATCAAAGCCAATGTCAAAATAAAAATAATAATAGCTATCACAAAGTTCATTAAAGGACCGGCAGCGGCGACTGCTATTTTTTCTATAGGCTTACGGTTGAAATATCCTTCGGGAGCGTCCTTATCATCCAATTCTTCACCGGCTAAACGCACGAATCCCCCCAAAGGCACTGCCCTGACTGAGAACAGCACCCCGTCCCTTTTAAAGGAAAAAAGGCGGTGCCCAAAGCCTAAACTGAACTCATAAACCGGTATTCCTATTTTACGCGCCGCTATATAGTGTCCCCATTCATGGGCCATCACCAGCACCGCAATAATAATCAGCGTCAAAATTATACTCATTTTACACTCCATTTCCGATCAAGTGGCGGCAGTATTCCCGCGCCCAACGATCAGCTTCTAAAATGAAACTTAAATTTGGTTTATTATTAACATCATGAGCCGTCATAACCATATCGATCAGCTGGGGAATTTTAAAAAACTCCAGTTCCTGATTTAAAAACGCTCCGACTGCCGTTTCATTAGCCGCGTTCATAACAGCCGGCATAGTCCCTCCCGTTTTTCCCGCTTCATACGCTAAGCGTAAGCAAGGAAAGCGCTCGGTATCCGGCGCCCCAAAATGAACGGCTCCTAAAGCGGTCAGATCCAATTTTTCCGCCGCTATAGGCCGACGGTCCGGATAGGTCAAAGCATATTGTATAGGTATTTTCATATCCGGTCTCCCTAAATGCGCTAAAAATGAACCGTCTGTCAACTCTATCAAAGAATGGACGATACTCTCCTGATGTATCACTACTTTGATCCTCTCGTAATCTACATGGAAAAGATGATGAGCTTCTATCACTTCCAGCCCTTTATTCATCAAACTAGCTGAATCGACCGTTATTTTAGGCCCCATATGCCAGTTAGGATGTTTTAAAGCCATCTCCACAGTAACTTTTTTCATCTGTTCCTCGGAAAAATCCCGGAAAGGGCCTCCCGATGCTGTTAACCAGATTTTTTCCAGGTTTTTTTCTT
>JAISDD010000142.1 GCA_031265005.1 Syntrophomonadaceae bacterium
TCCCTCCTATGTATTCCGCGGTTCATCATAATGGAAAAAGGCTGTACGAATTAGCTCGTCAGGGAATTGATATAGAAAGAAAAGAACGAACGGTAAAAATATATAGCTTAGAATTGACAAAAGTTGAAAAAGACCGCTCCGGCGTTTATATTACTTTAAGAGTTTTATGTTCGCCCGGGACCTATATCCGCACACTATGTGACGATATCGGAAGAGATTTAGGCACCGGCGCTTATGTGTCCAAGCTTCAGCGAACCCGTTCAGGGTGCTTTACGATTGATAACAGCAGCGCTTTGGAAGAACTTTGCCGTGATACGAAAACTTTAAGCCGGTACGTGCTGCCTTTAGACTGTGTTTTACAGGATTATCAATATATTAATTTAAAAACGCAAGCGGATATTGACGCTATCGGCGCGGGCAACTTTGTTTTACTGGATAGCGACGAGGTCTGGGAGGAAAAGCCGGTAGTAGTGACGGCTTATGATGAAATTATCGCTTTAGCGAAATTAGCGGGCAAAAATAAACGGACGGGATTACAGCCTGTAAAAGTCTTTAAAAGATAGGAGCTTTCGCAGATGATTTTTATAAGAGAGATTGAGAAATATATTCCGGGAGAAAAGCCTCTATACTTGGCTTTAGGAAATTTCGACGGTTTACATCTGGGGCATAAAAAACTGATTAATTTCCTGATTGCTAAAGCGTGTGAAAACAATGGCTTGTCAGCCGCGTTTATCTTTGATCCTCATCCGGATAATGTTTTATCAGCCAAAACCGCGCCTAAAATGCTTACTACCGCTGAACAGAAAGCGATAATGCTCAGTGATATGGGAATGGGGCTGCTTATATACAATACTTTTAACAATGAAATCGCCCGATTGAGCCCTGAAGAATTCGTAAATAAGTTTTTGGTGAAATCTTTAAAAGTGAAAGAAATTTTTATAGGGTTTAATTATTCTTTCGGGCATAGAGGGGCCGGCAGTTCCGAGACTATGAAAGCGTTAGGCGAACATTGCGGTTTTGGGGTCAATGTAATCCCTCCAGTGTGTATAGGGGAAGATATAGTGTCCAGCACCCTTATCAGACAATCTTTAGACAAAGGGGACATCGAGCGCGCGAAACAGATGCTGGGATATTATCCTTCGCTTAAAGGCGTTGTTTCCAAAGGAGAGGGCCGCGGCAAAATCATCGGCTTTCCCACCGCCAACTTATTGATAGACGATAAGATAAATATCCCTTCCCTAGGAGTTTATGCGGCTCAGGCGGTCAATGAAACGGGAAAATACCCGGCGGTAGTCAATATAGGGAAAAAGCCGACTTTCCATGAAAAATATCCGGTTACAGTGGAAACTCACATAATAGATTATAGTAAAGACCTGTACGATACCGTATTGGAAATAATTCTTTTTAAAAAAATAAGAGATGAAAAAAAGTTTTCCAGTGTTGACGAACTGGTGGCGCAGATAAAAACTGACCGTAGTGCAGCCGCTGATTTTTTTAAAAATCCAGAGAAAGCAGGCTAATTTACTTTTATAAAAGCTTATGTTAAAATCTCTATGATTTCAGATGGATTAACAAAAAGGCAATTGGTAAAATACGATGCGTGAGACAGTATATTTTATCAAAAACCTGGATGTATTTTGATTACGTTTGGAATCACGAGAGATGAACCTTAAACTAGGAGGAACGCTTTCACCGACGTCCTGCTTGGTTTACGGCGATTAGGTTATCGATAAGGAGGTGAACGCAGTGGCATTATCAGCAGAAAAAAAAGAGGAACTTATCAAAGCTTACCAGATCCATGAAAACGATACCGGATCCCCTGAAGTTCAAATTGCTATTTTAACTGATCGTATTAATTATTTAAACGAGCATTTGAAAGTTAATAAAAAGGATCATCATTCCCGCAGGGGGTTATTGAAAATGGTGGGACAGCGCAGATCTTTACTGGATTATTTGAAAAGAAAAGATTTTGAACGCTATCGCAGTATGGTTACACGATTAGGCTTACGTCGATAAAGAGCGGTGTTCCGCTCTTTATTTTATAATTTTCCTATTGAAGATGAAGAGCGCGGGATGACGGAGAAGTTGTCATAGCGCTGAATTAATGATATTGAGAGGGGGTTCTTTCCATAGTTCACAAATATAGTATTGAAATTGCCGGAAGGCCGTTGACAGTTGAAGTCGGACAATTAGCTAAGCAAGCTAATGGAGCGGCTTTAGTGAGATATGGCGATACTGTAGTATTGGTAACCGCGACCGCTTCCAAATTGCCGCGCGAAGGGATTGATTTTTTTCCATTAACGGTGGATTTTGAAGAAAAACAATACGCCGTAGGCAAAATACCAGGCGGTTTTATAAAAAGAGAAGGCCGGGCTACCGAATTAGCGACGCTTTCCGCCCGCCAGCTGGACAGGCCTATCGGCCCTTTGTTTCCTAAAGGATATAAAAACGACGTTCATGTCGTAGCCACAGTTTTGTCAGTGGATAAAAACAATGCGCCTGATATTTCTGCTACTATTGGCGCTTCAGTAGCGCTTGGAGTTTCTGATATTCCTTTTGCGGGACCGATAGCGGCTGTTGTAGTAGGTTTGATAGACGATCAGCTGATAATTAATCCTACAGTGGAGCAAACGGGCAAAACGGATTTGCACATGATTGTAGCGGGAACAAGCGAAGCTATTATGATGGTTGAGGGAAACGCCAATGAAGTACCCGAGAGTACTATGCTGGAAGCTGTATTTTTTGCCCATAAGGAAATAAAGAAATTGGTGGCTTTTCAAGAGCCGATTTATAAAGAATTGGGAAAAACAAAATCCGAAGTAATAGTCGTGGCGTTAGACGACGAAATCGTTCAGGAAGTAAGGGCATTTGCTCTGCCGCACCTGGAATCAGCGGTTAAAAATCCGGTTAAAGCTTTGCGGGAAGAACAAATGGATACAGCTAAGGATTTGATTTTAGGGCATTTTGCGGAACTGTATCCGGAACAAATAAACTTGATTGATAATCTTTGTGATAAATTGCTTAAAGAGGTTGTACGCAGGTTTATTTTAGAGGACGGAGACCGTGTGGACGGCCGCGGTCTGAACGAGATAAGGCCTATAAGCTGCGAAGTGGGTATATTGCCGCGCCCGCACGGTTCCGGGCTTTTTACGCGCGGACAGACCCAAGTTTTATCGGTTACAACTTTGGCCGGGTTAAGGGAAGCGCAAATCCTTGACGGATTAGGTATTGATGATAATAAACGTTACATTCACCATTATAATTTTCCTCCTTACAGTACAGGCGAAACAAGGCCTATGCGAGGCCCGGGACGCCGTGAAATAGGGCATGGGGCTTTAGCGGAGCGAGCTTTGCTGGCGGTGTTGCCTTCAGAAGCGGATTTTCCTTATGCCATAAGAGTAGTGTCAGAAGTATTGGAATCTAACGGCTCCAGCTCAATGGGCAGCGTATGCGGCAGTACTTTGTCTTTGATGCACGCGGGAGTGCCGATTAAAGGGCCGGTATCAGGAATAGCTATGGGATTGGTAAAGGAAGGAGACCGTTTTGCCATACTAAGCGATATTCAAGGGATAGAAGACGCCCTGGGAGATATGGATTTTAAGTTGGCCGGAACGGAAAAAGGGGTTACCGCGGTTCAAATGGATATTAAAATAACTGGCGTGAATAAAGAAATCGTTGAGGCTTCTTTAAAACAAGCACGCGCCGGACGTTTATTCATAATGGAAAAAATGATGGCGACCATAAATAAGCCAAACGACGAGTTGTCTCCTCATGCCCCTCGTTTAACCAAAATGATGGTCCACCCGGATAGAATACGCGAAATTATCGGGCCAGGCGGAAAAGTAATCCACAAAATAGTGGATGAAACCGGCTGCAAAATTGATATAGAAGACGACGGCAGTTTGTTCATAATGGCGGTTGATGAAGGTTCCGCCCAAAAAGCTAAAGCTATCATTGAAGCTATAATCGCTGAGGTAGAAGTAGGGAAAACATATGACGGAACCGTAAAACGTATCATGGATTTTGGCGCGTTTGTGGAAATAATACCTGGGGTAATGGGAACTTCCGGTAAAGAAGGTATGGTACACATATCTCAATTAGCGGAAAGCAGAGTTGAAAAAGTGTCCGATGTTGTACAAATAGGAGATAAGGTACGAGTGAAAGTGACGGAAATAGACAGGCAGGGAAGAGTTAATTTATCGCGTAAAGCTGTTCTTAAAGCTGAAAAAAATTAAATTTTTTTAATAATCAGCTATACACGCGGTAAGCGCCGACCTTTTTAATAAACCGAGGATCTCGGTTTATTTTGCTATGGAGATATAATGATGTTACATTGAAGCCGGACGGCAAGTACGGCAAAAACGCAGAAAGGAACAAATCCTATGATTGATATAGATAAAGAATTGTGCATTAGCTGCGGGTGGTGTGTTACTGATTGCCCGGGAAATTGCATTGTGAAAAGAAATGATGAGGTGTATTTCAAATATCCGGATTTTTGCATTGAATGCGGGCATTGTGTGGCGAGATGCCCTACCGCAGCTGTTTCCGCACTTAATTACACTAGCGATGAGGTTTGTGATTTGGCTCCCGAAGATTACGCTGTAGAACCGGAAAAACTGCAAAATCTTTTCCGTTTTAGGAGAAGTGTCAGGACTTATCGGGAACAAGAGGTTGAACCCGAGAAACTTGAGGCTATTTTGCAAGCCGGAAGATATTCGCCTACCGGGGGTAACCGCCAGGGGCTGCGTTATATAGTTTTACACAGGCGACTTGAGGAGATCAAAACAAAAGTTTTGACTTTTCTAAATGAAATGGCTGAATCTTTGGATGAAAATCATATTCTTTTCGGGTACAAAGGAAAGTTGATCGATAACTACAAGAAATTTTCATCAAAAGGAGAGGACCGGCTTTTTTATAAAGC
>JAISDD010000155.1 GCA_031265005.1 Syntrophomonadaceae bacterium
ATTATAAGTAAAAACAAACTTTTTTCGCTTGTTCATCATCGTACTGGAGCGGGAAAAGGGGTTCGAACCCTCGACACCCGGCTTGGGAAGCCGGTGCTCTACCACTGAGCTACTCCCGCGTCATTAGGTATTTTACACTATAAAAAAACTTTCGTCAACTAAGGCCGCGGCAGGGAGTGTCCTTCTGCACCGATTATATTTTTATGGGTAAAAGGTCTTTGGCTGAAACAAAGGTTTTGCTCATTCCGACAACCCGCGTTCCGCTTGGTTGTTGGCGAGGGGAGCGTTATAAGTTATTGGTTTTTTCCTACTGCTTCCCCGCTCTACCATAACAAAAATCATGAACCGAATATTTAAGGCCGTCTTCGTCAGGTAAGACTGGGTAAGTGAAAAAGCCGACAACGGATCACGGAAAAGAAGCAGGATAGGCGGTGTCTACGCCAAAACGTTCACTAGAAATCGAATAATCAAGATATGAGGCGAGATAGCGTCCTCCTCCTTCTTTTTTGAGCCAATTTTCTGTGTCATCGGTTATATTGCCGTCGCGGTACAGTAAGTTTTTATATCCATAACGATAATTATATTCTTCTCTGCGGCTGTAATTGATATTTATGACGCCGTTGCCGCGGTAATAAATTTCATCGATGGTATTTCCTTCATTTTTTATGGAGTCCAAGACGGCTTGGCCGTAAGCGAAACGGCTGAGCTGCTCCTCGCTGACGCGCAGGCCGCCGTACTCCCGTAAACGCCCGCCATCCCAGAACAGCCAGTAATCCTTAAAAGTGAAGACGCCAGAATCGGTTGCGTCGTATATCTTTGGTGTTGTGGTGTAAAATTGGTTGGTATCGCCGATGCGGGTCAGAGCAGGACCGGTTACCGCTATTTGAACCGCCCGGCTGTTAGCAACCGTGTATACATGGGTGCCTAACCCGCCGGCGGTCAAATGATATTCCGTGAAACAGAATAGATCAGTGGCGTCCAAAACATAATGGCTGAATGAAGCGAACTCAGAGTTGCCCAAAATGGTACAACCATCGGCGTGCAAAAATAAGTATATACACCGTCCATCATAATGATTATAAGGATCAAGGAGCACGTAAGGATACAAAACGGCAAAGAGTTCATACTGGCCGTCCCCGTCGAAATCACCTTCATTCAGTATAGATAACATCCCATGAACAGGCAAGGTAGCCACATTTTTAAGAGCTTCCGGAGCGGCGGCGGCCAGATCATATCTAACGTCTATAGGTAAACGAGAGGCGAATTGTATGTCGTAGACATTTGACGACAGAGGATCGCCAAATCCCATGTAACTTAGAAGAAATGCGCTGGACAGATAGGTCCCCCGATTCTGAGAAGGCCAGTCTTTGGTCATTTCTTCGGTTACATCCGTAAGTACGTCGCCCGCGCAGGATAAAATCCGAAAAAAATTATCCTGCTGCTCCGTCGTTCCCGCCCAGGGGCGGTAATTCACGGTGATGATGCCGTTATCGCGGTAATATATACTGCCGACATCGCCGTTGTAATCCAAAGAATGCAGGAGATCCGCCCCGCCGGTGAACGCGGCCAACTGTTCTTTCGTAAGCGGACGGCCGCCGTATTCGGCAAAGCGCTCCCCGTTCCAGTACAGCCAGTATTGCTTGCTGGTAGAGCCGGAGTTAGTTCCATCCTTCGCCATTGTCACGGCGTCATCCGCTTTGACGGTCACTGTGAACTGACTGTCGGAATCCCCTGCGCGGTTCAGCTCGTAGGGCCAAGAGAAGACCTGAACAACTCGGCTGTCCTTGACGCTATAACCGGCGACACCGTCATAAACTAACTCTTTCCCGTCCAGTTTCCAAGGGTACGAAAGGGAAACAGAAATTGATGGTCCAGATAATTCTTCATAACTTTCTTCGTTAAAAAAGTAAGTGTCATAAGAATCTCTCAAAGAACCCTTATCGTACAATAAGGCAAAAGCTTCGCCGCTCCCGTCCCCGTCAAAGTCGCCGTATACGAAGCGTTCGGAAGGGCTGACCAGGGCGGCCAGTTTCTGGGCAGGGTTGGCTAAACGAACCGCCCGGCTGTCTTTTACCATGTATATATAATTAGCGCCTGTGCCGCCAAATAGAAAAAATTCACGGTCAGCTAATGCTCAATGTTTAAAAGATCTATATCCCGTCTGCTCCAGCATCTCCAATACTGTACAGCCGTCCGGACGGATAAAAATCAGCACTCCAAGTCTTTCAAATCTGAGGTCGTGATTATCTATATGTTTTACGGCAAAAGCTTCATGGACGCCGTCCCTATCAAAATCGCCGTATCTAAAAGTATCTAATTCTATTGAGGTGTACGGAGTCATGAAAAGACTAAGTTTTTCTTCCAGCGAAAATGCCTCAGCCAGCGCTCTTAATGTTTCCTCGGAATCAGGCGCTTCCGGGTCCGGGCCTGCTTCTTCTTCCGGCGTCGCGGGTTCGGACAATTCCGCCGCGTTTTCTTCGGGAACATTCTTATCCGCCTCCGGTGCGCAGGCGGACAGGACGGTCAAAAAGATCAGGAGCAGCGAGGCCCATAAAAAACGGCTGGTCATAAGCGGATTTCCCCCTTAGAATGAATGGCGCCGGCCCGCAGCGCGGGATTATATTAAAAATTGTGCCGGTAAAGGCGCTTTTTGTCAAGATAATACTTTCTGGGGAGCGGCCTCAGGCAGTCACGCTCGACGGCCCCGTTAATCCCTGATAAGTCATATCTAAAATGTCTCCTAAAGTATTTCCATCATCTACTTCCACTTTCAGCAAAGCCACATGGTCCAACTGGGTCGGTCCTTTGTTAATAATTACCAAATTCCGCGCGCCTGCGGAAAAATCTTGTACCAAGCCCGCCAGCGGATATACCGTCAACGAAGTCCCTATAACCAGTAAACACTCAGCGTGATCGATCAAACCGGCCGCTTCGCTATAATTATTTATACTCTCGCCAAATAGCACCACATTAGGCTTCAGAATACTCCCGCATACCGCACAGGCTGGAACTCCCGGCTTAAAGGTTATGGCATATTCACGCTCATGTATTTTATTGCAGGATGTACACACATATTCATTAGAATTGCCATGAATGGGAACTACATTTTTACCGCCGGCTTTTTGATGTAAGCCGTCGATGTTCTGGGTTACGATTCCTTTTATGAGATCATCTTCTTCCATCTTAGCCAAAACCTTATGCGCTTTACTTGGTTCAATAGGGGGATAACTAAAACGCTGCCAGTGAAAATCATAAAATCTCTCCGGCGTTTTGCGGAAAGCGTCAATATTGATAAGCGCCATAACTTTATCTTCGCCGCCCATTTTGGTATAAATACCATCTTTTCCCCGGAAATCAGGAATCCCCGCTTCGGTACTTATTCCAGCGCCGGTAACCACTACCGTATTATGCGAACTTTGCAAAATTCGTATAAGGCTATTAATATCATCTGGTTTCATTTTCATTCCTCTCTTCCTTATATAGTTATATTATATACAAATTTCCCGCTCACCTAAACTTAAATTCTGTATTGCATATTCAAATCCGCCGAATTATTTGAGGATATTTGATTTTTTCGGAGGCCGCGTTTACAATTATACAATTTATATGAATAATATATTCACATATACAATTTTTAGTTGTATTATATATAAAGAGAGTGAGGCGGAAAAAATATGTTTGGCGAACGTTTAAAATATTTGCGCAAAAAAAAGCGTTTTACTCAGGCTAATCTGGCTTCCATGCTTAATGTCAGTCAACAAACCGTGGCCAAATGGGAAGGCGGTAAATCTTTCCCGGATTCTAATTTGTTAATTCAATTGGCGCAAGTCTTTCAAAGTTCGCTGGATTTTCTTCTAGAGCAGGATAACCGCCCTCTTGAAAGTGATTCTGCCGGCGCCTATTCCTCCGTACAGATTCCCATATTAGGCGTCGTCCGGGCTGGATATGGCACTTTAGCTTACGAAGAGCTTTTAGGGTACGAACAGGCCAGCGTGTCTTCCGCGAAAAATTATTTTTATTTGCAGGTGCAAGGCGATTCTATGGAACCCCGCATAAAAGACGGAGATCTAGCTTTAGTGAAACGGCAGCCTTTATTAGAAAACGGTGATCTTGGAGTGGTAGTATACGGCGACGGCGAAGGAACTATAAAAAAATTCAGCCGTAAAGGCACCTCTGTGGTATTACAACCGTTCAACCCTTTATATGAAACGGTAATTTTGGAAAAATACGAACTGGAGCATCTGTACATAATAGGCAAAGTAGTTGAAACAAAAGCTCGTTGGTAAATTTTGTAAAGCAGGGATACCGCATGGATTTAATGACTAAACTTAAAATTTTATCCAATGGCGCTAAATATGACGCGGCCTGTACTTCTTCCGGCGCTGACCGTCCTGGCAACCGAGGCTTGGGCAGCGCTCTGGCGGCAGGCTGCTGCCACGCCTTTTCCGCAGACGGGAGATGTATATCTTTGCTGAAAGTTTTGATGACCAACCAGTGTATTTACGATTGTAAATATTGTATCAACCGTTCCAGCAACGATATACAAAGGGCCGCCTTCACTCCGGAAGAACTAGCGGAATTAACCATTCAATTTTATCGCCGCAACTATATTGAAGGATTGTTTTTATCCAGCGGGATTATTAAAAATCCCGACTATACTATGGAAAAAATGATCGCCATACTAGAAATTTTGCGCCGAAAATATGATTTTTACGGATATGTTCACGCCAAAACCATACCGGGAGCTTCACCGGAACTTATTTATAAATTAGGGTTGCTGGCCGATCGTTTGAGCGTGAATATTGAGCTTCCCAGCGAAAGAAGCCTCAACCAGTTAGCGCCCCATAAAACCAAACAAGCTATACTAACGCCCATGCGGCAAATTGCCGACGGCCTATGCTCCAGCAAAGAAGAAAGGTTCTTATATAAACACGCCCCCCGTTTTGCAGGGGCAGGACAAGCTACTCAGATGATCATCGGAGCTACTCCGGAAAACGATTTCAGCATTCTGAGGCTGGCTTCCTTTCTTTATGAAAAGTATCAACTCAGACGGGTTTTTTATTCCGCTTACATTCCCGCCGTAGAAGACAGCCTTCTGCCCGCTTTGAATACTAAACCGCCTTTACTCAGAGAACACCGGCTTTATCAAGCCGATTGGCTGATACGGCAGTACGATTTTTCCGCTGACGAAATCCTTAGCGAAGAAACTCCTAATTTCAACCCTTATCTGGACCCCAAATGCAACTGGGCTATTAATAATATGGGACGCTTTCCTATTGACGTCAACAAAGCTTCCAGAGAAGACCTTTTGCGAATTCCGGGAATCGGGCCCATCAGTGCCAAACGTATAATAATCGCCCGCAAAGCTGGAAAACTAGGTATAGCGGAACTTAAAAGAATCGGAGTAGTTTTGAAAAGAGCCCAATATTTCATCATAACCCGCGATAATCCATCAGGCCCGCATTTAAATAATGAAACGGTTCTGCGCGCTTTGATCGATCCTAAAGTCTACCGAACCGATATGGAGCAGCTTTCTTTGTTTCCGGAAGAAACTGACCCCAGATTACCTTCGCCGCAAGATTTTACGTCCGTAACTCAGGCGGCAGAGGAGGTGGTATTATCTCTAAGCCGAAGCCTTTAGCGGAACCAGCTGATAGTATATATTTGTATGACGGCAGCATAGCCGGTTTTTATTGCTGCGTTTTTGAAAGCGTCTATTCCCGCCAAATTCCGTGTGACATTTTTGTTTCCCATCAAGCTCCGTACACTCTGCTGCCGCAAAAGTTAATTACAACCGACTCCCAAAAAGCAGCTAGAGTCTATCGTTCTATTCCTTTGAAAATTTCTCAACAAGCTTTGCGTCTTGTTGAAGTAGTATTTTTAAGCTGCATGAAACAAAAAGAACTCGCCCTGCTGCGCTTTTTATTGTTGGCTTACCGTTGCAACGCTAAAATCATGCAAATGCTGGCCCATCCGCTAGTAGCGCCTTTACTGGCGGCTGAACGCCACATACGCAATGAAAGCCACTTATTGCGAGGCTTTATACGTTTTGCCGATTATGACGGAATACTGGCCGCTTCCATCACTCCTAAAAATTTCGTACTACCTCTTATTGCCAACCATTTTATAACGCGTTTTTCTGATGAAGACTTTTTGATCTTTGATAAAACCCACCACGCGGCTTTAACTTATCAAAACCGCAAGAAAAACTTTATTTCCGTCAAAGAGATAGAATTTTCACCGGCATCAGAAAATGAAAACTATTATCAGGCGCTTTGGAAACAATTCTATAATACTGTCGCGATTGAAGCGCGCGATAATCCTAAATGCCGCATGACCCAAGTGCCTAAAAGATACTGGGAAAATATGACTGAAATGAAAGACTTACTTTAGTTTCTATTAAAAAATTCCTTTTTTATATAATAATGTAGTATAATCGTTTAAATTATATATATTATGACACAATACGGTGCTATCGTTGGCTGAAATTTACATCCCATTTTTAAAATAGTTTTTGATATCAATGCCGGCTAACGTTGAGCATACGAGTAACTTGTCCGTTTTGTTGAGAGGGTGTGCGTTTTTTGCGAAAATTAAAAGAAACTATCCAATTATATCTTTTCTCGGAACAGTTTTCTTTGGAATCGCGTATGTTGAACATGATATGCATGGTCGGGATATTGGCCGCAATAGCCGCTACTATCAGCAGAATTGTTATGAAACAAAGTCCGACTATGATAATTGTTATGCTTTTTATCACCTTTGCGGTATTCCTGGCCTTATTTATAAATATTCGTTTCAATTTTTCCAGTATTATAACATTGTCGATAATTTTCATACTGGGCAACATTTTGTTTCCAGCGGCTCTTTTCATGCTTGGCGGGTCATACAGCGGCATGGCGGCATATTTTGTCATCAGCATAGCTATCATATTTTTCTTTTCTAATGGCGCTACTCGCGTTATAATGCTTACCGTCCATATAGTTTGGGTCACTTTCTGTTATTTTCTGACGTGGCGTTTTTCGCATTGGGTAATAATTCCAAAATTAGATCTTTTCCAGCAAACGCTTGATAATATTCAATCTTTTATCATATCAGGCTTTTTCGTCGGTCTGGTCATCGCATTCCAAAATACTATCTACCAAACAGAAAAACGTAAAGTAGAATACGCTATGCAAAGTCTCGAAACCGTGCAAAAAACCGTCGCCACAATATTTGAAAGCAATCCCCACATCAACGTCATGTTTGACAGCGGCTTTCGCCTGATTGACTGTAATCCCGCGGCTATTGAATTTTTAGGATTTACTTCTAAAGAAGAAACATTATCCAGTTTCGAAAAGCTTATGTCGGAAAGCATACCAGAATCTCAACCCAATGGAACTCCTTTCATTTCCTTGAACCAGCGCCTTAAAACCACAATCCAAGAAGGCGCCGTGAGTTTCCAAACAGAGCTTCATATCCCCAGCGGAGTTAAGATTCTGGATGTTGAAATGAAACGCGTATCCTATGATAACAGTTTTGTAATTGTCTGCTATCTTGTTGACCTCACTACAATACATGAAGCCAGAAACAATCTTATAC
>JAISDD010000195.1 GCA_031265005.1 Syntrophomonadaceae bacterium
ACTTATACTACACACTCATCGTTGCCGAGCACACCTCGTCATTGCGAGCAAAGCGAAGCAATCCATCTTGTAATTACTGTTTTATGGATTGCCGCGTCGCTACGCTCCTCGCAATGACGATGGTCAAATACCTAGCATACTTGCGGCTTCCCGCAATGTTATTTTACACTCTCAACAGCGTATTTCACAAAATATTTGCATTTTCGAAAATAGGCTCTCCCCTGAATATATTTATAAGTGAACCATCGCGAAAAAAAGGCGGACCTATACAACGTCCGCCTTCATGCTATTTAATGAAAAAAATTTTTACCCTACGGCTTTCCATAATACTTCAGCCACGTCGAACACTTTCACCGTTTCCCCTTGGTCCGTTCCCTTGACCCCATCCGAGATCATAGTCAGACAGAAAGGACAATTGGTTACTATCATTTCCGGCTCCGGCACCAGCAGCTGGCTGGTTCTGGTATCATTGATGCGTTTATGACCCTCCGCCGCTTCTTCTTCCAGCCACATTCTTCCTCCACCGGCTCCGCAGCAAAAACCGAATTCTTTGCTTTTTTCGACCTCGACCAATGAAGTTCCGCAAGCTTTCAAAACCGAGCGCGGCTGTTGATAAATACCATTATGACGCCCCAGAAAACAAGAATCATGATAAGTTATCCTGCTGTTTATCGGCGTCGTGACTTGTAATTTTCCTTTTTCGATCAATTCAGCCAAAATTTCAGTATAATGATATACTTCATATTGCCCGCCCAATTGCGGGTATTCATTTTTAAGCGTATTATATCCATGCGGACACACCACGATTATTTTTTTAACCCCATAATTATTGAACGATTCTATATTTTGAGCCGCTAAAGTCTGGAATAAATATTCATTTCCCAAGCGGCGGGCGGAATCTCCGCAGCAATATTCTTCCGTCCCTAAATAGCCGACGCTCACGCCCGCTTTGTGCAGCAATCTGATCAGCGCTTCGCCGACGCGTTTATAGCGGTCGTCGAAAGAAACCGCACAGCCGGCGTAAAATAAATATTCAAAATCTCCCCCGTCTTCCGGCAGCAGATTCACTATATCCCTGACGCCTCTTTCTTCCAGCCATCCTGACCTGAGCGCCCATCCTACGCCCCACGGGTTATAATTGCGTTCCATGTTAGTAAAAGCCGCCTGCGCCTCCGAAGGCATGTCGCCCTGCCACATGACCAGATTACGGCGCATTTCTATGATTTTGGGAATATGTTCTATAAACATCGGGCAATGTTCCATGCAAGCCCGGCAGTTCGTGCAGTCCCAAACCGCTTCCGCAGTAACCACGTCATAAATCAGGCTGCTATCCATCACGGCGGCCGCGGCTCCTTCCAGCGCCGTCACGGACGTTTCCCCATCCGCTGAAAGTTTTTTAGCTTCCAGCAAATAAGGAGCTTTAGCGTACATGTGCGCTTTCATATTTTGTATTATGGTAATCTTCGGGTTTAACGCCTTGCCGGTATTATAAGCGGGGCAATTTTCCTGGCACCTGCCGCATCTGATACAGGCGTCCAGGTCCAGAATATCTTTCCAGGAGAATTCTTCGACACGTTCCACGCCAAAATTTTCCGCTTCTTCGATATTATCTACCATCCGCAGCGCCGAAGGTCCTAAGTCTCTGAAAGCGTAGTTGCACATACCGGCGACTATATGCCACAGCTTAGTGAACGGGACCAGCGCTATGAACAGGAAAGAAACGGCCATGTGAAACCACCACAAAATCCGGTGCGACATCTCGGCCGCTCCCATGCTCATCCAGGAAAAAAGTTTCGCGCAAACCCATCCGACCGGCGACGCGAACCGTTCATAATCAGCCGCTACCGCCAAATGCGTCTCTGCCGTCGGCGCCAGTAAAATCTGAACATGGATTCTTAAAGCTTCTAAAAAAAACCCGCTTACCAGAATGATAAAAATCAGTAAAATCATCAGACCGTCTTCGGGTTTCGTATCATTTAAGCGTTCCGGCTTCATGATGTATCTTATATAAAATAATGCTATGATGCCCAGTAAAGCCAGCAAGCCCATTATATCCACTATGCAGGAGAAAACAATATACGCGTTCCCTATAATAGGAGGAAATCCGGTCCAATAGTGCGCCGCGTCAACTCCGGCGGCGGCGGCCAGGACTAAAAAACCCCAAAACAGCAAAGCATGCATCCAGCCGGCGACAGGTTTTCTGATAACCCTCGCCTGAGCAAACGAAAAAGTAAACCAGGATACCAGCCGGACCCATATTTTATCAAATCTGTTGATTTTTCCTTCACCTAAGGTCCAAATTTCGATTCTTTTCCAGGCCCCATAAAGAAAAATGATTATGGGAATAAACATAATGAAGTAAATCAACCATTCATAAGGAACATTAGCGCCTACGACGCGTTCGGCGACTTCATAAGCGCCCTTAAACGGCTCAAATCCGAATATCATCATTTATTGAACCCACTCCTCAAAACAAAAAAAAACAAAGCCACTGCTGGATAGATGACTGAAGCGTCATCTATCCCAACAATAGCGCTTGATTTAATAATTTGCCGCAATATTACCGGCGCTGGCCGGTTGTTTTATTATTTCTTTAACTCAGTGACCAGCAACGGAACTACTTTGAAAAGATCGCCTACTACTCCAAAATCAGAAACGCTGAAAATAGGAGCTTCCGTATCAGTATTAATGGCAGCGATAAATTTTGAGGAAGACATTCCCGCTAAATGCTGAATGGCGCCCGAAATACCGCAGGCAACATAAAGATTCGGATTTACTACTTTACCGGTTTGGCCGACTTGCAGTTCATGTCCTAACCAGCCTGAATCTATAGAAGCGCGGGATCCGCCCACAGCCGCTCCCAAAAGGTCCGCCAAGCTTTCAACTATTTTAATTCCTTCAGGGCCTTTACATCCGCGCCCTCCGGATACAACCACTTCAGCTTCCGTAAGCTCCGGTCTGGCTGAAACGGTAGGCTCAAAACTCTTCACGGTTTGGTAAATATCACCGGCGGAAACAGCCGCGGCCCCTTTTACTACCGTGCCCGCGCCAGCGCTTTCAATCAGTTCGCCTACGCCGGGACGAATGGTCGCTAAAATCGGTGATGTGGTAACTTCTACCTTCGCTAAAGCTTTTCCGGCATAAATAGACCTTGTAAATACTCCTTTGCCCGCTGTAACATCAGCGGCAATGGCATCGGTCGCCAAGCCCAGCTGTAATTTCTGAGCCAGCCGGGAAGCGAAATCCCTGCCGTTAAAAGAATGGGCAAATAATATCGCGTTCGGTTTGTTTTCATTTATTAAAGCCATTATCTGCGCGACAAAAGCGCCGGTGGTATAGTTAGCCAATAAATCGTCTTCCACCACTAAAACTTTATCAGCGCCGTATTTGGCGAATTCCGGGGCTAACGCTTCGACGCCCTTTCCAAAAACCACGGCCGTAAGTTCATCGCCAAACTTTTTGGCTGTGGACAGCATCTCATAGGTAACTTTACGTACATTTCCATCTCTTTGTTCTACAAATACCCAAGTTCCTGCCATCTATTACCCTCCTAACTATTTTCGTTAAAATTCTCATCAATTCTCTTATTTAGGTTCGACTTTCGCGGTATTCTTGATCCAATCAGCCAATTGGGCCGCCGCTACGTCCGGCTCTTCTTCGATCTTAATACCCGCTTGTTTTGACGGCGGTAAACTAAATTCAAGAATTTTGGTTTTATTTTCAGCTGCCGCGGCCGCTGCAGTCGCAACAGGTTTTTTCTTCGCTTGCATAATGCCTTTCATAGAAGGATATCTGGGTTCATTCCAGCTAACCTGACTAGAAATAACCGCAGGGAGCGCAACTTCAGTTACCTGAGTCCCGCCGTCAGCTTCACTGCTGGCAGTTACTCTGCCTTCGGCTATATCAAGGCTGGTAATAACGTTAATATGCGGGTACCCAAGAATTTCCGCTATACGGGTCGGAACTTGAGAGGACCCATCATCCGCCGCGACATGGCCCGCTAAAATCAAATCAGGGCCTTCAGCCTTGATCGCTTCCGCCAGCGCTACCGCTCTCGCATATTCATCGGCAGTAACATCTTGCTGTACCAATATGCCACGGTCTGCTCCCATCGCTAAAGCAGTGCGGATGGCATCCATCGCCTTGTCAGGTCCTGCGGCAACCACTACAACCTCTTTTGCTACGCCTTTTTCCTTCAACTGGATGGCTCCTTCAACTGCAACTTCATCATACGGATTAATGATTAAATTAATACCGGCATCTGCAACTTTACCATCTTTCAACTCAATCTTAGCCTCAGTGTCAAATGTTTGTTTAACACACACTATAACCTTCAAGACCATTCCTCCTCCTCATCTAAATAATAAATATTTCTTATTTTTGCAAATCGCGTTCTCTAAAAACCACCTCCGTAAAAACACAATTTTACGCTATTGCCTGTGCGGCAACTTCAGCTTCAAACTAACTGAATGTATATTCAGAGTTTTACAAAACAATTAAAGAACTACTAGAATACTAGTTTCGATATGAAAAAAATATATCCTGCTTTTTAAAAGTCTCACGTTTAGTTTTTATCTATTATTTTTGTTTCTATTGCTTGGTGTAAAAAAAGATTTTTTGGGTGTGCAGTCCTATTTCCCTGGAATTAAAAATCTGTTCCGTGCTTCCGACAAAAATAATGCCGTTAGGCCGCAAAGCCTCTACAAATTTGCTGTACAGCATTTTTTTAGTTTCTTCTGTAAAGTAGATCACCACATTCCGGCACAAAATAAGATCAAAATTTTTATCGAAGGTATCCTGCAATAAGTTTTGCCTGGTAAATTTGATCATATTTTTTAGTTCGTTATTTACTGTATAAAAATTTCCGTCCTGTTGGAAATATTTTTTTCTAAGCGCCAGGGGGACGCCTTCGATTTCTTTTTCGGAGTAAGTGCCTTTTACGGCTTTGGCCAGCACTTCTTTGTCCAAATCAGTAGCCAGGATTTTATGGTCGATTCTTATTTTTTTTTCTTTGATTATCATGGCCAGAGAGTATGGCTCTTCACCCGTGGAACAGCCCGCGCTCCAAATTTTCAGAGGCCCGTCCCGCTGTACCGCTAACTCAGGAAAAATCTCTTCCTCTAAAACCTTCCAATGGTTAGCGTTTCTGAAAAACTCAGATACGTTAATGGTCAAATGTTCAATAAATTTCTGATAGACCGCCTTGTCCGCGCTCAGCAAACTCAAAAATTCCTTGTACTTATTTTCCAGGCCCTGCTGACGCATGAAGCTGTTGATACGGCGCTCCATCTGC
>JAISDD010000240.1 GCA_031265005.1 Syntrophomonadaceae bacterium
CCTTTAGATGTGGCGGTGGAACTGGGTAAAACTAAAATGACCATTAAAGAGGTTTTAGACCTTCAGCAAGGGTCGATTATACAACTGGAAAAAATGGCGGGCGAACCAGTTGATATGTTAGTTAACGGCAAACTTATTGCCAAAGGAGAAGTAGTAGTTATTGACGAATTTTACGGAATTAGGATAACAACTATTGTCAGTCCTATAGATAGAGTA
Source organism: Syntrophomonadaceae bacterium (assembly GCA_031265005.1). GTDB lineage: Bacteria > Bacillota > Syntrophomonadia > Syntrophomonadales > Syntrophomonadaceae > JAISDD01. Next base: position 217 of record JAISDD010000240.1, read on the forward strand.
AATAAACTTCAATAATATTTTTAAAGTATTAGGAGGATAAACATGGCAAAGAGAGTGTTAGTTGTTGATGATGCTGCATTTATGAGAATGATGATCAAAGACATTTTAAGCAAAAATGGTTATGACGTAGTGGGAGAAGCCGAAAATGGAGCTGTTGCAGTTGAGAAATTTAAAGAGCTTACTCCGGATTTAGTCACTATGGATATAACAATGCCGGAGATGGATGGCATCGCAGCGGTTAAAGAAATAAAGGCCTTGGATTCTAAAGCTATAATTATTATGTGCAGCGCTATGGGCCAGCAGTCCATGGTAATAGACGCTATCCAAGCCGGAGCACGTGATTTCATTGTAAAACCTTTTCAGCCGGATCGTGTGCTCGAAGCTGTAGGCAAAGCATTGGAATAACGTTGTAAAATCAAAAAATGATATGAGAAAATTTCATTCTAAGGCGCATATAAAAAAAAATACGGTTTGGCATGTAATATTGGCTGTTATCTTGTTACAGCTTTTTTGGCTGGGCTTACCAGAACAAGCAGACTTTATTTATGAGTTTGTTCCTGAAGCCTATGCAGTGGACAGCGTGGATGAGATAAACAGAGCAATAGATGACCCGGCTGCTGTTTCGCCTGAAAGCACTAATTTAGGGCTGAATATGCTGAAGCTGGTAATAATACTGGTTTTGATTATAGCTGCCGCGTGGATCATCATTAAATTATTTAGCCGGTCAGCTCAAAATAAAATGCAAGGCCGGTATTTACATATTACAGACGAGGTCATTTTAGGACAAAATCGCGGAATCGTTTTGTGTTCCTTAGGATCAAAAATATATGCTTTGGGAGTTACCGATCACCATATTTCACTGCTTTTTGAAATTCAAGAAGAAAGTGTACTGGAAGAGATTATGCAGAATCAACTGCTGCAAGATGAGCAGCAGGAGTATTTGAATATAAAGAGTGTATTTAGTAAATTCTTGGGCGGTTTTAAAAAGGACTCGAGAGGATTGAACCATACGAAAAGCCCGCTTAAAAGAGATTTTCACAAAATTATGCAAGATCAAGTTCACAGATTAAAAGGAAATTTGCTTGATGAAGTTTGGAACGAGAATAAAAATTTGCTTGACGAAGCTTGGGACGAAAATAATAGGGAGAAAAACAAGAGGGATGGAGACAGTCTTTAGCAGGACGGTAAAGAGGAGCAGCAAATATAGATGGGGTCTCGCTATTATTATTGGAGCGGCTTTTTTGGGGATGATGGCAGAAACGGCCGTGGCGGCAACAAATATGTTCAATTTGCCTGATGTAAATCTGCAAGTTGGGGACGGTAGCGGCGAACAAGGACCGAGTGGCGCTATTCAGTTACTTGTATTATTAACGGCGCTTACGTTAGCGCCGGCGGTTGTTATTACTTTAACTTCTTTTACCCGTATTATTGTGGTTTTAAGTTTTGTACGTAGTTCTTTAGCAACTCAACAGATGCCTCCTAATCAAGTTTTAATAGGTTTGGCGCTTTTTTTGACCTTTTTTATTATGGCGCCGACCTTTCAGCAGATAAATACTCAAACCGTACAGCCTTACATAAACGGAGAAATTAGTAATGAAACAGCCTTTACCCAAGGCATGGAGCCTTTAAGAAATTTTATGTTAGGTCAGACCAGAGAAAAAGATCTCGCGCTTTTTGTTAGGCTTTCAGGATTGGAAAGACCTAATGATTTTGCGGACATTCCCAATTATGTATTGATACCTTCTTTTATAATCAGTGAATTAAAAACCGCGTTTCAAATAGGTTTTATTATTTTTATACCATTTTTAATAATAGATATGGTGGTAGCCAGCGCTTTAATGTCGATGGGAATGATGATGCTGCCTCCTATGATGATATCGCTGCCTTTTAAAATACTTTTGTTTGTACTGGTGGATGGATGGAACCTTATTGTTAGTTCGCTGATGATGACTTTTAGGTGACGAAGCAGGAGGGAGGACATAGTATTTGTTTGAAGAAACCGTATTGAGGATAACTAATGACGCAGTTTTTGTAATTTTACTATTATCAGCGCCTGTTTTAGTAGCGGCTTTGGCTACCGGACTGTTGATCAGCATATTTCAGGCGACTACTCAATTACAGGAAATGACCCTGGTGTTTGTGCCTAAAATAATAGTAGTATTTTTAGTGTTGATATTTTTTGGTCCATGGATGTTAAATGTTATTACTGGCTTTACAAGTGAACTGATGCAAAGTATACCTATGCTTTTAACCGAATAATAGAAACATAAAAAAATTATGAAGCACGGATATGCGGGGCAGGCGATTATGTTGTTTAGACAAGGAGTGTAAGAATGGCCTTTGCTTGGGATAATTTCTTCATTATATTTCTTCGCATGAGTGGGTTGTTTATAAGCGCTCCGATTTTTTCCAGCAACCAGATACCTGTACGTATAAAAATATTTGCCTTGCTGATAATTTCATTTTGTTTAGCTTATGCGGTTCCGGTTACTTTTCCAGAGTCGGCGCAGAGCGCGTTCCATATTGTAACAATTATGGGCATGGAACTACTGGTGGGATGCGCTATTGGTTTTGTGTCGAATATGATATTTGCTGGTATACAGTTAGCTGGTCAGCTTATGGATATGCAGATGGGTTTTGGAATTGTTAATGTGGTTGACCCTTTGTCCGGCACCCAAGTCCCGTTATTGGGGAATTTTACTCAAGTCATGACGTTGCTGATTTTCTTGGCTGTGGATGGACATCATTATTTAATTCAATCGGTGGTTAACAGCTATCAGTTGATACCGGTTATGGGAATGCATTTGACAGGCCATTTTATGGACCAGCTACTGAAAGTGATGGTTTATGTATTTGCGATTGCGATAAAAATATCCAGTCCGTTAGTGCTGACTGTCTTGACCGCTGACATTGCTATGGGCTTCATAGGACGAACTGTGCCGCAGATGAATGTTTTTATCGTAGGGATGCCTTTAAAAATACTGTTGGGTTTTATATGTTTATTGATGTTAGTGCCAGTATATGCATGGTTGTTTGAAACGATATTTGATACTGTTTTTGCTTTTATAGACGCTATTGTAATGAGCGTAACATTGTGAATATTTAAAAGGTAAGCGTATGGAAGAAACATTATATTTTTTATTTGATATACAGCTTTTTGCTGATGGGGATACCGGAGAAAAAACCGAAACCGCTACTCCCCGCCGAAGAGAAGACGCTAGAAAAAAAGGGCAGGTTTTCAAAAGTACAGATTTGAATTCAGCCATAATACTCTTGGTTGGTTCTATGATGATATATATATGTTTGCCAATGATTTATCAAAGAATAAGTTATTTTATAGAATATTGTTTTATGGAACGAACCTTGATGGAAATAAATAATGCTACAGCTTATGATTTTATATTTGAAGTAATCATTCAAATAGCGCAGATGATTTGGCCTATACTACTGGGAGCGTTTGCGGGAGCTTTGCTAATAAGTTATTTGCAAGTTGGCGCTGTATTTGCTACCGAACCTTTGACGCCGAAATTTTCCAAAATTAATCCGGTGGAAGGATTCAAACGGCTTTTTTCAAAAAGAGCTTTGGTCGAACTGGTGAAATCATTCATTAAAATAGGGATTACAGGATATGTGGTCTACACTGTGTTAAGGGGAAATTATCAGTTGTTTCCGCGCATGGTAGATATGGAATTAAACACTACTTTAACATTTTTAGGATCTATTATTTTTGAGATCGCTTTAAAAGTAGGGTTGATTTTTATAATAGTAGGAGTTTTAGATTATATATATCAATGGTATGAGCATGAAGTGTCTTTGAAAATGAGTAAGTATGAAGTTAAACAAGAGTACAAACAGAATGAAGGAGATCCTCTGATTAGATCCAGGCAGAGAAGGATACAAAGGGAAATGGCTATGAGACGCATGATGGCGGAAGTGCCTAAAGCGGATGTTATTATTACTAACCCCACCCATTATGCCATAGCCGTACAGTATAAAGCAGAAATTATGAGCGCTCCGGTCGTGATCGCCAAAGGTCAGGATCAAGTGGCTTTAAGGATAAAAGAAATTGCTGAAAAACACAAAATAACAGTGGTTGAAAACCCTAGTTTAGCGAGAACTATTTATGCTATGTGTAAAATCGGAGATCTAATTCCGGAAGACCTTTACCAAGCAGTGGCGGAAATATTAGCTTTTGTGTACAAACAAAGAAAAGTTGTGGTTTGAAGGGAAGTTTGTTAAATGAGTTGGACTAATCGTCTATTAAAATATAGTGACGTCCTCATAGCAATTTTAGTGGTTACAGTCGTAATGATTATGATTATTCCATTAAACGCGAGCATTCTTGATGTTTTACTGTCGTTTAATATCAGTTTTGCGTTGATTATTATAATGGTTTCGATGTTTGTTAAAGACAGTTTGGAATTTTCTGGTTTTCCTTCTTTATTGCTGGTTATGACTTTATTTCGCCTGTCGTTGAACGTGGCTTCGACAAAGCTGATTTTACTGAACGGCTACGCGGGAGAAGTTATAGAGACTTTTGGACAATTTGTTATCGGCGGTAATACGGTTGTTGGTATGGTAATATTTTTGATTTTGGTAGTCATTCAGTTTATTGTTATTACTAAGGGTGCGGAAAGAGTTTCAGAAGTGGCGGCGAGGTTTACTTTAGACGCCATGCCGGGTAAACAAATGGCTATAGACGCTGATCTTAATTCGGGGCTCATAACAGAAGCCGACGCGAGAAGCAGGCGGGAGAAGATTCAGCGGGAAGCAGATTTTAATGGGGCTATGGATGGAGCCAGCAAGTTTGTCAAAGGTGACGCCATAGTAAATATAATCGTAGTGATGATAAACATAGCCGGAGGACTGGCTATTGGTGTGCTGCAAAGAGGGCTGAGTTTTTCCGAGGCGGTTTCAGTATACACTATATTAACAGTGGGGGACGGCTTGGTTACTCAGATCCCAGCTTTGCTTATTTCGACCGCCACTGGTATAATCGTTACCCGCAGCGCCGCTAATGTTGACTTAGGAGCTGAGTTGGGGCAGCAGCTTTTCAATTTCCCGCGGGCTTTAGGGTTGGTGGCGGTAATATTGGCGATCTTGGGAACTATTGGATTGCCGATGGTGCCTATGTATACTTTAGCGTTGATTTTTGGAGCATTATTTTTTGTTTTCCGCCGTATCGATAAAAAAGCGGAAGAACAGGTTGATGAAGAACAACTTAGGGAAGCTGAACATATAAAAAGTCCAGATAACGTTGTGGAATTATTGTCGGTCGAAAAGATGGAAATGGAATTGGGATATGGCTTAATTCCACTAGTTGACGCCGATCAAGGAGGAGACTTGCTGGAAAGAATCGTCATGATCCGAAGACAATGTGCTGTAGAGATGGGTTTTATCATGCCGCCAATCAGAATACGGGATAATATGCAGCTTAAACCCAATCAATATACTATAAAAATTAAAGGACTAGAGATTGCTAGCGGTGAATTAATGTTAGATAGCTTGTTAACCATTGGGCCGGATATAGAGAATGATACAACATTAGCAGGGACTGATACTTTGGAGCCGGCGTTTGGGTTACCGGCCCGCTGGATAAATGTGGAGCAAAAAGAAGAAGCGGAAAACAGAGGATATACTATAGTTGACCCTCCTTCGGTTTTGGCTACTCATATTACTTCCATATTGAAAACTTATGCTCATGAACTTCTGGGCAGGCAGGAAGTTAATAGTGTGATCGATTATGTCAAAGGGCAGAACCCTGTAGTAGTGGAAGAACTGATCCCGGATTTGATGAGTATAGGGGACGTACAAAGGGTGCTGGCCAACTTGTTAAAAGAAGAAGTTTCTATTCGCGATATGAATACAATTTTGGAAACTTTGGCTGATTATGCTAAATTAACTAAAGACACTGATGTTTTAACAGAATATGTACGTCAATCGCTGAGAAGGCAAATTACTAAACAATTTATCAATGCGGACAAAAAAATATCGGTATTAACTTTAGACCCTGCTTTGGAAGAAACTTTGAGGGAGTCGGTTCAACAAAGCGATTATGGTTCATTTTTGGCTTTAGATCCGGATATTGCCCAGCAAATGGTTGATAAATTACAGCATCATTATCAGGATTTGACCCAAAAAGGGGTCACGCCTATTGTTATTTGCGCGCCGGTACTTCGTATTTATTTCAAAAGATTAGTGGATAGATTTATTAGTAATTTGGTAGTTTTGTCATATAATGAGATCGACACTAACGCAAACGTTGAAGTCATAGGAATGGTATCGGCATGAAGGTTAAACAGTTTACAGGGAAAGATTATAAAGAGGCGATACAAAAAGCTAAAGCTGAAATGGGCAGTGATGCGATTATTTTTCAATCCCGGGAGATTAGACCTAAGGGATGGCGCTGGTTTTTCTCTCCCAAAATCGTGGAAGTTACAGTGGTTATTGATGAGGATATAAGGGTTGATATAGACAGAATGCGTCAGACGGCTGCTCTAAAAGAAGAACCTATAATATATAATAGAAACACTATTTTTAATAATAAAAAAGTTGTGGCTGATGTAAATTTACTGCCGGATGAAGATAGCGAAGATGAAGATAATGAAAAAGCAGCAGTAGATATGAAAACAAAAGCAGATGAAGAAATCGAAACAGATATTTAGG
>JAISDD010000003.1 GCA_031265005.1 Syntrophomonadaceae bacterium
GAACCCATATTTTTCACTTCTACTAAGCCCATCTTAACGTTCAAATTTTTGCGCCAGTGTTTATTAATAGCAAACGTAGTTTCAGCTGTATATACCCCCAGTAAAGAAACTGTCCCGCCGGCGCGGATATAGTTAAAAGCGTCTTGAAAACTCTGGGAACTGCCTACGGCTTCAATTACTACGTCCGCTCCCCTTCCTCCGGTAGAATCCAGAATGACCTGTAAAGTATCTTCAGATTTAATGTTGACAACTATATCCGCCAAATTTTGCTCTTTTGCGATCTGCAGCCTGTACGCTTCCATGTCAAGCATAATGATTTGCGCGGCCCCTAATAATCTAGCGCCTATCGCGGCGCATACGCCAACAGGCCCGGCGCCAATTATTACTACGGTATCCCCAAGCTTTATTTCTCCGCGTTCAGCACCGAAAAAACCGGTGGAAAGAATATCTCCCACAAATAATACATCATCATCGGACAAATGGCTGGGTATTTTATGCATGATCTGTGAAGCGTAGGGTATTCTAACCAGCTCTGTCTGACATCCGTGCGGAATTTCTGAAGTTACCGCCCGGCCTCCAAATACCGTGCCGCTGGTACACATGGAGATATTTCCTTTTTTACAATAAAAGCACTGCCCGCAATTGAATATACATGATACCGCTACTCTGTCTCCTTTAGCGAAACCGTTCACTGATTCCCCAACTTCTTCCACTATCCCCACAAATTCATGTCCGATTACGGTTCCTGGTAAAATCCCCATTGTTTCTCCATGGTTTTTGATATGGATATCAGAACCGCATATAGTCGAAGTTGTAACCCTAACCAGCGCGTCATCCATGCGTTCGATTTTACTTTCTCGAACTTCTTCAAGTCTAATATCCTTGTTCGCGCGAAACACAACCGCCTTCATTTTTTAATCCCCTTTCAAGTCAAACGTTACGCTTTTTTGCACATTATGGACTGCTTACGCTTACTAAAACTCATAATCCCACATTTTTCTCTGAGCAACATACGAAACTTGTCCGAATATATTTTATTATAGCAAATTCTATACCATTAGCTTGAAAAACTTTTACTTATCATCAGCAAGTCTTTGTTTTTCATGCGGCGGAGTAAATGTCCAGACATATTTACCCGGCAGCGAATCCTATACCTTCGCCGGGTATGTTGAGGCTTTCGGAATATACTGCAAGAAGAGCATAGCGCCACGTAATAATATGCTGAGAAGCGCATAGCGTTTATTGGAATTTACTGTTTTTAGTCATGGTTTAATGAAGCAAATAATACAATTGTCTCACCTTATCAATGTCCTATTTGCATACATTAAATATAGAAATTTAAAAATCACGGTTACTCGTTTTGTTTTTTCATCTCTATTTAAAAATTAATATTTTACGCTTTATTTGACAGAAAACGCTTTTATATTTTCATCGCGTCGGTTTTAAAAATATAATTTTTGGCCAAATCTTAAAAGCTGGCACGTTACATGCAATAATGATTAAATTATTAATCTCTATAGAGTTAGCTTGCGCTTTCTAAAATTGAGGAAAATTACTTTTTCTCTAAATTTTCCGTTAAGAATAGGGGGTGAAATTTTTTTGAGGGTCGGCTATTTGTTATTTGTGATAAAATTAGCTCGACCCTTTGTTTGTATAAGCAATAACTTATACATAAAATCTTAAAAATAATATATTTTATGGAGGCAAAAAAATGAAAACTAACAAAGAATTATTTGATTTATCCGGACAAGTTGCCGTTGTTACAGGCGGTGCGTACGGTCTGGGCGTACAAATGGCTTATGCTTTAGGAGAAGCAGGCGCTAATTTAGTTATAGCCGCCAGAAAAGTTGATAAATGTAAAGAAGCGGCTGCCAAAATGGAAAAGGAACTTGGCATCAAAGTTCTTCCGGCTCGCTTAGACTTGACGGTTCCAGAAGATATAGACGCTTTATTTGAGCTTATACAAAAAGAATACGGCAGAGTCGATATATTGGTCAATAATTCAGGAGTAGTGCTGACTGATCCTATATTCAAATTTCCTTTAGATAAATGGCATCAAGTAATAGACACCAATCTTACCGGACTGTGGTTAATGTGTCAAAAAGCAGGTTCGATGATGACTCGGCAAGGTTATGGAAGGATTATTAATATTTCTTCTATAACAGGTTTAGTAGGTTTTTCTTCAGATTTCGTTTTATCCCCTCCTTACACTGCTTCCAAAGCTGCTGTTATAGGGCTGACCAGAGATCTTGCGGTCAAATGGGCCAAAAAGAACGTTACTGTAAACGCTTTAATTCCAGGATGGTTTGGCAGTGATATGGGCGACATGAACAGTGCGGTCCATACTAAACTTAACGATTACTATATACCTGTTGGGCATTTTGGCACTGACGATGAACTCAAAGCAGCTGTTCTTTTCCTTGCTTCACCGGGAGCATCATATGTTACCGGTGTTACTTTGCCAGTTGACGGCGGTCTGGTTGCTCAATAAACAGATTTAGGCTTGACTTTATATCGTTTTGATTAAATTAATAAACCAAACATGTATTAAGGCGGGGAAGCATTTTATTTAAGTTTCTCCGCCCCATTTTTTCCTAACTGTTTGTTTGGTATTTTCCTCGAAATTTATAATCCGCGCCGTTTTTCCGCCAATACTCTCAATCCCTTATACTGTCTAGCGTATTAACTTTACAGGGTCCAGATATTCTGTCCCCTTTCTAATTTCAAAATGTAAATGAGGCCCGGTGGCGTTACCAGTTGCCCCTACAGCCCCTATTCTTTCTCCCTGCCCCACATGTTGCCCTGTTTTAACCAATATTTTACTCAAATGCCCATAGAGAGTTTCACTACCGTCACTGTGTACTATGCGCACCATATTTCCATATATATCTCTACTTCCGGCAAAACTTACTTCTCCTTCTGCGGCGGCTTGAATACTATCACCTGTTTTTCCGGCAATATCTATACCATGGTGAAATCCAGACCGCCTTGGTCCAAACGGTGAAGTTATTTTACCCGCTAAAGGCCAAGCCAGCAAAAGCTCTTTTACATGTCCGCGGGAAGGTTCCGTTCTTTTCACTGTCACTGCATTTTTTTCAGCGCTCCCTAGTGGAATGAAAATTTTAGCTCCAGGTTTTATATTGTTCGCTTCCACTCCAGGATTGGCTTTCCTTAACTCCGTCAAAGGCACTCCGTATTTTCTACTGACGCTCCATAAAGTGTCTCCTTTGACGATCTCATGATATACGCTGTCTGCGGTAGCGCCAGGTATAATTATTTTTTCACCGATATTTAATTTTGAATCATAATTCAAATCGTTCAGTAAAAACAAACTATCTAAATCCACCTGATATTTTGCGCTGATATCCCATAAAGTGTCTCCTTTTTTTACATAGTAATATGTCTTTTCAGTTATCGCCGCAGTAATGTAATCGCTTACAAGCGGTATAAACTTTCCTTCGCTTAAAGCAGCTTGAGCTGGCCTTATTCCAATCATAAAAACGGTCAATATCAGTGACGCAACTATTTTGTCATACCATTTCATAAATATCTTCACCTCTTCGTTAGCAACTTATTTTTCTTTCAGTCTTTTCCAGATAAAAATCCAAAAAAATAAAGGGCTCTTGCCCTTTATGATAAACTTTATTGATATTTTTTATTCACTAATAAATCATATTGGTTTTAATAGGAATTTTTAGCATATTCTTTCTTTCCGAAAACCAAAGGGGCAGCTCGCAAAAGATCTTTATTGGACTTAGTCTTTTTCATGGTTTCTTTCATCATCTGCATGGATTCCACTTGATTATTGTCGCTAAAAGTATTTCTTAAATTCCAAACCAGTTCCATCTCATCTTCCTGCAAAAGCAATTCTTCCTTACGAGTTCCAGAACGTTTAATATCAATAGCCGGAAATAGTCTCCTTTCGGCTAATTTGCGATCCAGTACCAACTCCATATTGCCGCGCCCTTTGAATTCTTCATATATTACTTCATCCATACGGGAGCCGGTTTCGATCAAAGCTGTCGCGATTATAGTAAGACTGCCGCCCTCTTCTACATTGCGAGCCGCTCCAAAAAATCTTTTGGGCTTATCCAGCGACGCGGGGTCGATCCCTCCAGACAGGGTTCTCCCACTAGGAGGCACTACTAAATTGTGCGTCCTTACCATCCTGGTCATACTATCCAGCAATATTACTACATCTTTTTTATGTTCCACTAAGCGTTTAGCTCTTTCCAATACCATATCCGACACTTTCACATGATTTTCCGGCGGCTCGTCGAAAGTGGAAGCCACCACTTCCGCTTTGGTAGAACGCTGCATATCTGTAACTTCTTCCGGTCTCTCGTCAATTAATAAAATAATAAGCTCAATATCTGGATGATTAGTGCTTATTCCTTGAGCGATGCGCTGCAATAATATAGTTTTACCTGCTTTAGGAGGCGCGACAATTATT